>JAGAJD010000038.1 GCA_017626275.1 Lachnospira sp. | reverse complement strand
TTTACAGTGTCATAATCTTTATCCTTTAAAGCACCGATATTAATAACCATATCTATCTCATCAGCACCCTTTTCAACAGCCCTTGCTGTCTCAAATGCCTTAACGCTGCTTTCTGACGCTCCGAGTGGAAAACCAACTACCACGCATACCGCTACATCAGTGCCTTCAAGCTCTTTTTTTACAAGCTCCGTATAATATTCATTTACACAGACAGACGCAAAACCGTATTCTTTTGCCTCTTCACATATTTTTATTACCTCTTCCTTTGTTGCGTCCGGTTTTAATATTGTGTGGTCAAAATATTTCTGTAATCTCATACTAATCTCCATTCTTAAGAACATGTGCATATTTTTAATACAAAGTGCATGAGGCAGCCACATTTCCCCATGCTGCTGCCCCTAAAATATATATTACTTTGTATAACTGCTTACTCTGTGAATAATTTCATGTCTTCCCGGTCCGTTAGATACCATAGTAATCGGAGCTTCAATTTCCTGCTCAATTGCTTCGATATAGTTTCTGCACTCTACCGGAAGATCCTCATACTTCGTAATTCCTCTGATTTCCTTTTTCCAGCCCGGAAATGTCTTTAATACAGGCTTTGCCTTTTCAAGCTGTGAAGTTGTAGGGAAATCCTTTGTCACCTTGCCGTCAATTTCATATCCTACGCACATAGGAATCTCATCAAGATAACCCAATACGTCAATAACAGTCAATGCAACCTGTGTAGTTCCCTGCATTCTTACGCCGTAACGTGTTGCAACTGCATCAAACCAACCCATACGACGAGGACGTCCTGTTGTCGCACCAAATTCACCGCCATCACCGCCGCGTTTTCTCAATTCATCAGCTTCCTCACCAAAGATTTCACTTACAAATGCACCTGCACCGACAGCAGAAGAATATGCCTTAACAACCGTTACAACCTCCTGAATAGAGCTTGCCGGTATTCCGGCACCAATAGCACCGTAAGGCGCAAGTGTTGAAGATGATGTAACCATTGGATAAATTCCATGATCCGGATCCTTTAACGAGCCCAACTGTCCTTCTAAGAGGATATTCTTACCCTCCTTCAATGCCTGATGAAGATATGCAGAAGTATCAGTAACATACGGTGCTACCATTTCCTTATATTCCATCAATGTATTATAAATATCCTGAGCATTTAACAATGGCTTATGATATAAATGCTCAAGCATAACATTTTTAATTGTAACAACATTTTCAATCTTTTCCATAAGTGTCTCTTTATCGCCAAAAAGCTCACTTACCTGGAAACCTATCTTTGCATATTTATCTGAATAGAACGGAGCAATACCTGACTTTGTAGAACCGAATGATTTTCCGGCAAGTCTTGCCTCCTCATATGTATCAAAATCTACATGATATGGCATAAGTATCTGCGCTCTGTCTGATACTAAAATCTTAGGCATAGGTACATTTCTATCTGTAAGGCTCTTTAATTCCTTTACAAGATATGGAATATTTAATGCAACTCCATTACCGATGACACTTGTTGTATGATCATAGAAAACGCCTGATGGCAGAAGATGCAGTGCAAACTTACCATAATCGTTGATGATTGTATGTCCTGCGTTGCTTCCTCCCTGGAATCTTACGATAATATCTGACTCCTCAGCAAGCATGTCCGTAATCTTACCCTTACCTTCGTCACCCCAGTTAGCGCCAACAATAGCTTTTACCATAGTTTCCTCCATTCCGCTGATTCTTACCAGCCTGCATAAAACATATTCATGGTTTTAAAAACCATACTTAGTTATAATAACACATCTGTATAAGTGCAGGCAATGATTATTTTTTAAATATGTTTAGTTTATCTATTTTTCCGTGACTTCCCGCATAAATTTTTTCAATCTGCACACCATATCCCTGAAAGGGTGGTGTAGCATATGGATTTTGATAAGGTTGTTTGTAATTGTCTTAATATTACCAATGGAATGATTAAGGAAGCAGTTGATGCCGGTGCCGATACTTTAGAGAAAGTACAGGCTGCCACCGGTGCCGGAACTGTATGCGGTGCCTGCATTGAAGATTTGCAGCACCTTGTTGACGAGTTCGTTAGTGAACGCAATCAAAAATAGTATTTTCCATGAAACTAAAAACAGCGGAAAGCCGGCACTTAAGCGACTTTCCGCTGTTTTAAAGTGAGAGCTGTTGAGGGGAGTTGAACCCCCGACCTCTTCATTACCAATGAAGTGCTCTGCCACTGAGCTACAACAGCCTGCGTTCTATGCAAGAACTATAATAGTATATAACATTTTATTTTAGGTGTCAACTGCCAAAATCGCCAGCTAAACGCTACGAAATCTTAGACACCTTACTGCGTATCCGCTGCAAAGCATTATCAATGGACTTTGGCTGCTTACCAAGTTCGTCTGCAATCTGTATATAATCCATTCCGTCAATATACATATCCAGAACACGCGTCTCAAACGGACTTAACATTTCATAAAGTCTTGTCTGCAAGTCTTTGGTATGCTCCCTGTCGATAAAGAGCTTTTCCGGATTCTGCTCTGTCTCCGGCTGCAAAATATCAACAAGACGCATATCGGTATCCTCGTCATTACCTGCCGGCATATCAAACGATACATACGTGTTAAGCGGCACATTTTTCTTTCTGTTAGAAGCCGTTACTGCCGTAATCATCTGTCTGTTAATGCACATACTGGCAAAAGTCGCAAATGACGCCTCTTTTTCCGCCTTATAATCTCTAACCGCCTTATAAAGCCCAATCATACCCTCCTGAATCAAATCGTCATTATCACCGCCCGCAAGAAACATCGCCTTTGCTTTTTTGCGCACAAGATTCTTATAACGCTCAAATATAACTTCTATGGCACTTTCGCTGCCTGCACGATACAAAACAATTAATTCCTCATCACTGCACTGTTTCATACTCATTTTGAAAGTTTCCCCTTAAAACAACCCCACTTGATACAGTCCGCAACATTTTACCCCAATAATTACTTTTGCAGTCTCTGCCTTACAATTTCATACGCAAGCACGCCTGCCGCAACAGACGCATTAAGTGAATCAATGTCGCCCTTCATCGGAATTGACGCAATATAATCACATTTTTCCCTGACAAGGCGGCTTACACCGCTGCCTTCGTTGCCAATAACAAGTCCGATAGAGCCTGTAAGATTCAAGTTATACATAGTCTCTCCGCCCATATCGGCACATACAAACCACATACCCTTTTCCTTTAAATCCTCTATCGTCTTGGAAATGTTTGTCACCTTTGCGACCGGAGTATAATTAATTGCTCCTGCCGATGTCTTCGCCACCGTCGCCGTAAGACCTACGGCTCTTCTTTTAGGTATAATAACGCCATGCGCACCTGCAAGGTTTGCAGTTCTTATAATCGCTCCGAGGTTATGCGGATCTTCTATCTCATCAAGAATAAATACAAATGGGGCTTCACCTTTTTCTTTGGCAAGCTTCAAAATGTCGTCTACCTCGGCATACTCATAAGCCGCCGCCTGTGCCACCACGCCCTGATGATGCCCAGTATTGCTAAGCCTGTCCAGTCTTTCCTTATCCACAAAATTCACGATTGTATCTGCCTTTTTAGCCTCTCTTAAAATAGACTTTACCGGTCCGTCCTGACAGACGTCCAGTACAAATAATTTATCAATCGTTTTTCCTGAGCGAAACGCTTCAATTACCGCATTTCTGCCCTCTATCATAAACTCTTTATATCTCATTCTAATTCTCCAATTTCATGCAGTCCTATTTGAACAAGCTGCGTTAAACGGTCAAACTGACCGGAAAGATACAAATATCCCATCAATGCCTCAAAACCTGTTGCGCGTCTGTAATCGCCTATTGTCGCATTTTTTGCAGATGTATAGGATTTTGCGTTTCGCCCTCTTTTATACACCGCTTCTTCCGTGTCCGTAAGCTGTGCTTCAAGACAGCCTATAAGCTTAGACTGCGTCTCCGCCTTTACAAGCGCACAGGCATGTCGGTTAATCTTGTTGACAGGCATATTTCCGAGACTTATCAGATATGTCCGAATGACCAAATCATAAATGCTGTCGCCAACATAAGCAAGCACAAGGGGAGAAAGCTGTTTCGGGTCAGTCTCCCCTAAATGCAGATTATTTTTCAGACATTCCGTAAGATTTTCCACAGTTATGCTCTCTTCCATCTTACACCTTCTCTTGTATCTTCAAGTATAATTCCCTTTGCCAAAAGAAGGTCTCTTATCTCGTCAGCCCTTGCAAAATTCTTTTCTTTTCTTGCCTGCTGTCTCTGTGCGATAAGGTCGTCAATCTCCTCATCTAACATTTCTTCTTCTTTTTCCGTTACAAGTCCTAAAATGTCCGTAAGTGTTGTAAGCTTCTCCTTAAGCGCAGTTAAATATTCCTTTGTATTCTCACCTGAACTGTTTGAATTAGCAAATTTTACAAGCTCAAATACTGCTGCAATGGCATCTGCCGTATTGAAATCGTCGTCCATTGCCGCCTCAAATTTAACATAGATATCCTTTACAGACTCAAGGCGCTTCTTCTCCTCATCTGTCATCTCTGCCTCTTTTGCATTATCAATCAAATGCGAAAGATTGCTCACAGCAGTAACAATTCTGTCCAATCCGTTCTTTGCCGACTCCATCAAATCATGGCTGAAATTAATAGGATTTCTGTAATGTGCACTCAGCATAAAGAATCTAAGCACCTGTAAATCATACTCCTTGCTGATATCTCTTACGGTAAAGAAATTTCCCAAGGATTTTGACATCTTTTTGTTATCAATATTTAAAAACGCATTGTGCATCCAGTACTTTGCGAACGGAACTCCGTTTGCCGCCTCTGACTGTGCAATTTCATTTTCATGGTGCGGGAATATCAAATCCTCGCCGCCCGCATGAATATCAATCTCATCTGCCAGATATTTTTTAGACATTACAGAACACTCAATATGCCAACCCGGTCTTCCCTGACTCCATGGAGATTCCCAATAAGGCTCTCCCTCTTTCTTCGGCTTCCAAAGTACGAAATCAAGCGGATCTTCCTTCTCATCTTCTCCTGCCACCTTAATGTCTCTGTGACCTGCCTCCAAATCATCGATATTCTTCTTTGAAAGCTTTCCATAGCCCTCAAATTTTCTTGTTCTGTAATAAACTGTTCCATTGACATCATAAGCATAGCCCTTGTCAATCAAAGTCTTAATCATCTCTATCATGCCGTCAATTTCCTGTGTTGCAAGCGGATGCGTTGTAGCCGGCTTAATATTCATGCCCTCCATATCCTTCTTGCACTCTGCAATATATCTCTGTGAAATCTCCTCTGCAGATACCCCTTCCTCAATCGCCTTTTTGATAATCTTGTCATCTACGTCGGTAAAATTTGACACATAATTCACTTCATATCCCTTATATTCAAGGTATCTTCTTGCCGTATCAAAACAAATCATAGGTCTTGCATTTCCAATATGGATAAGATTGTATACAGTCGGACCGCATACATACATTTTCACCTTACCCTCTTCTAAAGGTACAAATTCTTCTTTTTTCTTACTCAATGTATTATATATCTTCATTATTTATTCTCCATTTCCTTCATAGCTTCTTCCAGCTTCTGAATGCTTACTTTTAACCTTGCATTTTCACTCTTTACTGCGTCAATTTCATTTCTCACCGGATCCGGAAGATGCACCTGATCCAAATAATCATCAACTCTTACATCATTTCGCATCACAATTCTTCCCGGCACACCAACAACAGTAGAGTTAGGCGGCACATTTTCCAGTACAACGGAGCCTGCTCCAATCTTGCAGTTATCACCTATTGTAAATGAGCCTAACACCTTTGCACCTGCACCAATCATAACATTATTTCCAATTGTAGGGTGACGCTTGCCTGATTCTTTTCCTGTTCCTCCGAGCGTCACGCCCTGATAGAGTGTTACATTATCTCCGATAATTGCAGTCTCTCCGATTACCACGCCATGCCCATGATCGATAAAAAGTCCTTCTCCAATCTGCGCTCCCGGGTGTATCTCAATCCCTGTCTTTCTCGCTGTCTTTTGCGAAATTCTTCTTGCTCTGTAATAATGTTTTTTCAAATATAATTTATGTGCTTTTCTGTATTTCAGAATTGCATGAAAGCTTGGATACAAAAACACTTCCATCGTAGATTTAATCGCAGGGTCACGGTCTTTGATAACCGCTATCTCCTGCTTTACATATTTAAAAAATCCCATGACAATCTCCATTCCGAAAATGCATAATTCAAAACCATGCTTTTCATTTTCAAATTGCTGTTATTCTATTTTACTGAACAATTCCCGCATTTGTTACAACAATTTGTCATGTCTGATTCGCCATAAATATAATTTGACACATAATTAAGACTGCATATTGCCTGTGAGGAAATTCCTTCCCCCGTTCCCGTAAAGCCCAGTCCTTCTTCCGTAGTCGCCTTTACATTGACTCTGTTTATATCTATCTTTAATGTATCTGCTATATTTTTGCACATTTCATCAATATACGGACGCATTTTCGGTCTCTGCGCAATTATTGTCGCATCAATATTTTCTATAACATAATTATTCTCGTCCAACAGCTTACCGACATGTCTTAAAAGTTCTATGCTTGATATGCCCTTGTATCTGTCGTCGCTGTCAGGAAAATGCTTTCCGATATCACCCAGTGCCGCAGCTCCTAAAAGTGCGTCCATAATCGCATGAAGAAGCACATCAGCATCAG
The DNA here is from genome assembly GCA_017626275.1 of Lachnospira sp. Classification (GTDB taxonomy): domain Bacteria; phylum Bacillota; class Clostridia; order Lachnospirales; family Lachnospiraceae; genus Lachnospira. The sequence goes on along the minus strand of JAGAJD010000038.1, from coordinate 4,094 downwards.
AATGTCCCAATAATCCTTTTTCATATGGAATCGTAACGCCGCCAATAATAAGTTTTCTGTCTTCTACAAGTCTGTGTACATCATATCCCATTCCAACGCGCATATACATTCTCCTTTTCATTTTCAGTCAGTACTCCTAATCTATAGAAGTAAGTTTTTCATCATACAGGAAACTCAGTTTCCTATATGATGAAAAAAGGCACCTTAGCAAGCTCTAAGGTGCCTTACAGTAGCGAGAGGGAGACTCGAACTCCCGACACCACGGGTATGAACCGTGTGCTCTAGCCAACTGAGCTATCTCGCCATATTCATTAATGTATGGGACCAATAGGGCTCGAACCTATGACCCTCTGCTTGTAAGGCAGATGCTCTCCCAGCTGAGCTATGATCCCATATGTCCTGTCCACCGAACTGTTTTTGTTCTCTCGTGAACTTGCTTTGCTATTATAATACGATATTCATATAATTGTCAAGCATTATTTTTAATTTTTTTGACTTTTTATGCAAATATGTTTAAACCTGCACAAATACAGGGTTTAAAGGCAGGCTATACCAACCGGTTTTGCCTGCCTTTTCCATTTCAATATATGATTTTACACATTAATCTCCGCTGTCATTCCCAATGCTTCCTTATTAGCATCTAAGATTGGCTGAATAACCTCTGCGAGATACTCCTCAACCTGCTCCTTAGAACGTCCTACATATTTCATCGGGTCAAGCTTTGCCTGAAGCTCCTCTAATGTAACATTAAACATCGGGTCTGCCGCAATAAGCTCTAAAAGATTATTGTCCAAGCCCTCCTGCTTTACTCTCTTACCCGCTTCCATAGAAAGCTCTCTGATTCTCTCATGCAGCTCCTGTCTGTCTCCGCCTGCCTTTACAGCGTCCATCATAATATTTTCAGTTGCCATAAACGGAAGCTCTGACATCAGTCTTCTGTTGATAACCTTGTCATAAACCACCAAGCCATCTACCACGTTAAGACAAAGGTCTAAAATACCATCAACAGCAAGGAAGCCCTCCGGTACTGACAGTCTCTTATTTGCAGAATCGTCAAGCGTTCTCTCAAACCACTGCGTAGAAGAAACGATTGCAGGATTTAATGCATCGCAGATTACATAATCGGCAAGTGAAGCTATACGCTCGCTTCTCATTGGATTACGCTTGTAAGCCATTGCAGAAGAACCAATCTGTGACTTTTCAAACGGTTCTTCAATCTCCTTTAAATGCTGCAATAATCTGATATCGTTAGAGAACTTATGCGCACTTGCAGCAATTCCTGCAAGAACATTGAGAACTCTTGTATCCACCTTTCTTGAATAAGTCTGTCCTGAAACGGCATGACACTCTTCAAAGCCCATTTTCTTTGCTATTTTTTTATCAATCTGCTTAATCTTTTCATGGTCTCCGTTAAACAGCTCTAAAAATGAAGCCTGTGTTCCCGTTGTTCCCTTACAGCCCAAAAGCTTCATTGTAGAAAGCACATAATCCAAATCCTCTAAATCCATAACAAGCTCATTAAGCCAGAGAGTTGCTCTCTTACCAACTGTTGTCGGCTGTGCCGGCTGAAAATGAGTAAATGCAAGCGTCGGCTGTGCTTTGTATTTATCTGCAAACTTTGAAAGCTCATTAATAACATTTACAAGCTTTTTGCGGACAAGCTTAAGTCCCTCTGTCATAATGATAATGTCAGTGTTATCGCCAACATAACATGAGGTTGCACCGAGATGAATGATTCCCTTTGCCTTAGGACACTGTAAACCGTATGCATAAACGTGTGACATAACGTCATGTCTTACTTCCTTTTCACGCTTCTTTGCATCTTCATAATTGATATCGTCCTTATGTGCCTTTAACTCTTCAATCTGCTCGTCCGTAATAGGAAGTCCAAGTTCCTGCTCTGTCTCTGCCAGTGCAATCCAAAGTCTTCTCCATGTCTTAAACTTCATATCCGGTGAAAATATATACTGCATTTCCTTGCTTGCATAACGCTCTGCAAGCGGTGTCTGGTATCTGTCGTTCATGTTTCTTAATCCGCCTTTCTTCTATACACTAAATTCATGTAAAACAAGCAGCCGCCTATACTTATTAAGCCACTATCTTTTTTAGTATATCATACTGCATAATTATTTTCAACGGCTGAAATAACACCAATCATTGTCCAAAGCGATACCCAACTCCCCATATCGTATTAATAAATTCAGGTTTTTTAGGATTTCTTTCAATCTTCATTCTTAAATTTCTGATATGGACCATAACCACATTGTCAACGTCATACTCTTCCTCATTCCATATCCTGCTGTAAATCCTTTCTGTCGAAAATACCACGCCTGAATTTTTCCACAGAAGCTCAAGAATACCATATTCCTTTGGTGTAAGATCAACTTCACGGTCATCTAAAAATACTCTGTGCGTGTCAAGCTGCATACGAAGCCCGTTGCACTCCAAAACATCACTTTTTACTGCCATACTAAATTCCACACTTCTTCTAAGCTGTGCTTTCACACGAGCAATAAGCTCAACAGGATTAAACGGTTTTGATACATAGTCATCCGCACCTGAAGTAAGACCTATAACCTTGTCCATATCATGATCCTTTGCCGAAACCATAATAATAGGAATATGTGAACTTTCCCGCAGCTTCATGCACAATTTTATTCCGTCAATATCAGGAAGCATGACATCTAACAATATCAAATCAATACTTTTCTGCTGAATTAATTCCAACGCTTCCTCTCCGCATGCCGCCTTTTCCACCTGATATCCTTCATTCTTTAAGTAAAGTCCAAGTAAATCCCTTATATCCTGTTCATCGTCCACAACCAGTATTACTGCCATTCTCCATTACCGCCTTCCTTTTGTGTTCCCCTTTGCAGACGTATTTTCAAATAAAATGTATCCCCATTATATTCTGCCCATACCCTGCCATTATGCTTTTCAACTATTTGTTTTACAATCGCAAGTCCAATTCCATTTCCCTCAATAACCGAATTTCTTGCAGGATCAGCTCTGTAAAATTTCTCAAAAATATCCCTAAGCTCATATTCCTTCAATGCCTTTGCTTTATTAGACACTGTAATAAGTACCGAATGTTCCTCCTCACAAAGCACAGTTTCAATTTCTGTTCCCATCAGTGAATATTTAATCGCATTCATAATCACATTGTCGAGTGCCACTTTAAACTCCTCCACAGCCAGTTCCATAAAAACAGGCTCTTTCGGACTTATAAGCGTAAGCTTACGGTTCTGTTCCTCTGCCGTAAGTTCATATTCAGCTATCTCCTGCTTTAAAAGCCTTGAAAGATTCACATTAACCAATTTCATTTCTTCGCTGTAAATCCCCTCTTTTGCAAGCTGAAAAATCTTCAGAATCATATTATTGATTTTTTGCACCTGTGTATATGCCTTTTGAATATACTCGTCCTTCTGTTCTTCATTTTCATACCTTTTACTGCTGACCATATCAAGATAACCTGTAATAATTGTCATAGGTGTTTTGATGTCATGCGAAAGATTAGTAATTAATTCCCTTACTTTTCTTTCATTTCTGCGTTCTTCTCCTATTTTTTCCGATAAACGTTTCTGCATTTCATCAATGCTTAACGCCACATTTGAAAACTCGTCATGCCCGTTAATCTCAATCGGCGTATCAAGATTTCCCCTTGCGATTTCACCTACAACTGCCGACATATATACCATATATTGAATCTTACTGCGCACACCCATTAATACCAGAAGTACAAATATTACAGTTCCGATTAACACACTCGCAATCCAAAGCTTCTCATAATGATAAATATACTCCGGCTGCAACGGCATCTGAAAAATTATATAATACATATAGTAATCTAAATTCTTAGAACACGCAAAGAAATAATCCCCATCATTATTCTCATATGACTTCTGCATTATTTTATATATTTCCAGTCTTTCATTTAACGAAGCCTGCCACATTTTATCTGTTTCCTGCTCCGTATCATTATCCTCAGCATTTTTCCAAAGAACAGTTCCCCAATAATCCGTTATCAGAATACGCATCTGCTGCCCGCTGTACTCCTCCTCATCTATTCTCCCAAACGGTGTTTCATATAACTC
>JAGAJD010000037.1 GCA_017626275.1 Lachnospira sp. | reverse complement strand
GCCTTATAATATTCAGAAACCTGACCACTTTCCTTTAAGCTGTCAATAGCCTGAAGCTGTCTGTACTCATCACTGTATCTGGCATTATCCATAAAGCTTTCGATATCTTTCCTTACGCTGTAATCAGCGTCCGGCTCGTCCATGTCCTCAATGATATCCTCGCCCTTTGCCAGCCTTTCAGCCGCAAGACAGCATTTTTTTGACTCCTCATGCTGACCGATTTTATATGCCTCGTCAAAATATTCTGCCGCCTGCTTATATAAAAACAGCTTCGCATACGCAGTTCCTATATTATGATAAACTTTCGCATAAAACAAGCCTGAAAGTTCAGGATCTCTTCCTCCGTTAATAATTTTGCCGTAATTCTCAATGGCACTGTAATACCGCTTATTTGCAAGAAAGCTGTCTGCCCTTGACTTCATTCTCTCATATATGTTCTGTGTGCTTAACGTATTCAGGATATCCTTCATCTGCTCAATCTCGCCCACATTATAATAATCAACATATTTAAGTATTGTGACAAGCATTTCCGCAAGCCCTGCCTGAGCTGACTTTAACTGACAAAGCCGTTCTGCCAGAACAGGCTCCTTCACTCCGTCTCTAATAAACTCAAGCAGTCCGTCACTAATAAATTCATTAGTAATAATATATATATTATTATATATATAATAGCATAATTCTTCCAATGAATAAATATTAATATCCATATCCTGAATATTTAATGGATATTCTGCTCTTCCTGTTCTGCACAAAATCATTCCGCCCATAAAAACTACCATAACCTTTTAAATATTAAACTCTTTCTCAATAACAACTCCCGAAGCTTTGACAAAATCACCAAAGCCCAGATCCGTAACAGTCATCTTGCAGCGACTGTCACTGTCAAATATTATATCCAGACGTATTCTTGTCATTTTTCCGGCTCTGTATGGTATTTCACCTATATCAATAGCATCCTCATAGTCTCCGCTTCCATCACACGGTCTGAAAAAAACAGGAATTTTTCTCATATCCTCTATAATAAATTCAACGCTTCGCTCTGCCCTGTACCAGTTAATTCCCGGTTTTACAAGTCTGAACCGCTTCGTTTCCCCACGCTCTGAAATATCAAGTTCTATTCCCGTTGTAATTCTGTTATGACACGCAAGTATACGCCCCTGATTTTGCTCTTTATGCATCTCAAACGCACAATAGCAGGCTCCCTTTACAAAAATATTCTGTCCTGCAAAGGCTTTCTTACGTGCGCAGATTATATGAGTAAGCTCTTTTGGAAGCTGTCCGTTCTCAAAGCCCGCTCCCGTAAGATATACGGCTGACATAACCTTATCTTTAAAGCTTTCTGAAATACATGCGCATAGCTGTTCCTTAATTTCCTCTAAGGTTCTCTTTTTCTGCGCCGCATCTTTTATTTCCTGACTGTCAAACAAATGACTTTCCTGCGGTATTATCTCAAGACCGTTTTTTTTCATTATAGTCATATAATGCGTATGCAGTCCGTCCGACTCATAATCAAGCAGCATTACACCATTCATATATAATTCTTTTTTCTGACTGAACGCATAATATGCATAGCTTTCTTCGTGGCTTATCGCAGTCCAGTCGTCTTTTGCATATCCCAGAAGCTGCATTGCCTCAGCTATAACCTCTAAAAATTTTTTGTTAAACTCATCTACGGTAATACACAGCTTGTCAGGCTTTGGCAGAAGCTGCTTCTGTACAAGCGACAACAGCTCCGTCAAATGCAGTGCAATCATCTGTGCATCGGTCTGCCCTAACACTATTTCATTTTTCCATATATACTGATTCGGTGAAAATGCGACAGATACAGGCTCTCTTTTATTTTCATCAAAATAGCATATCTGTGAACTTCCATTCTGTATATCAATTCCAAATCTCATAACTATTTCCCTTTACATCGGTTTAAAAAGCTGCATTGCCACATAATTCTGCACACAGTATTCACGCATAAGCTTTTTCATTGTCGCCATATCGTGCATTTCCATACTGACCAGCATATCATTAATATCATCAAAACGCCCCTGGGCTTTCTTAGGTGCTACATTATTGCAAAGCAGATTACATATATCTGTTTTACGGCTGCCGTTTTTACTCTCCTCAAGGAAATAATACTGTATGCTCTCACCATAAAACAGAACAAAACTCTTTGTATACACTCCTCCTGCCTTGCATGAAAGCGTTTCGCCTGTATACTCGTCAGCTTCATTATAGCGGTAGAAAATCTGCACCCTTGCCTCCGGCTCTGTTCTATACTCTACCGTTGTCCTGTCTACTGCATTATACGGTATTTCAAGTCTTCCTTTATATGCTCCGTAAAACTCAAAAAAAGTATTTTCCATACACAGCTCATCAAGCAGTTTCTGCAAAAGTATAATATGGCTTTCTGTAAGCTGCTCTGTTCCATAATCGGAATAATATTTTAAATATGCCGCCTTACAGACATCAGGAAGAGCCTTTTTCTCAAGCAGGCATGCAGCGATATACTGAAATACATTTTCATCAATCGCATTTTTCTTTACAAAATACTCATATGAATTTTCTGCTATATATGCAATAACAACTTTTTCTTTAGCTCCGTTCTGATAGTAATATGCAAAGATTTCCGAAAGCCTGTCTCCTAAATATCCTGAAAACAGTCTTTGAGCAATAATACGTTCTGCCAGTTGTGTACATTCCACCTTAAAGCCCACGCATGCACGCCATACAAGAAACATTTTGCGGTTTGAAGCATTATAATACTCTGCCATATAAGAAAGCACATTTTCATCATACTTTCCTTCTTCAAACACATAGCAGCAGCACTGCATAAGAACTTTATTTTCTCCTGTAATAAGACCGTCCGCAATTATATTTCTTGCCATACGCAAAAGCTTTACAGCAGATACTCCCTCAAAGCCGTAATCACCCACAAGCTCAAATGCATTTTCATACATACCTGATGCAATGCATGTTTCAATAAGCATTGCCGCAGCCTCCTGACTAAGACCTTCCTTATGAATATCCGCAAAACGTTCGCTAAAATCATCGCCATGATAATAATCACGATAATATTGGATAAGCCATGTGTTCATATCTTTTCTTGTCTGTCCGTTTACATAGCCGTTATCCATAAGCTGCATACATACTTCTGCCGTCTCTTCATCGTATTTTCTTCGTTCAAGACTTCTCTCATAAAGATACAGGCGGATATACAAATCATTCTTACAGTACTCACAAACAGAAGCAAGATACGAAGGATTCTCATATACACGCTCAATCTCATAATGAACACTGCCCTTACGCACTGACTTGTCCGTATCCTCAAACATAACGGCACAGTCCTTTGTGTATATCTGTACATACGCAGTCTGATTTACCACCTGACAGCGCTGCCCCTTTCGCAGCTCCTTATGCTTAACAAGCACCGAAGTGATTGACGGGTCAAAAACCGTAATCTTATATGTAAAAAGGTATCTTGACAAAAATCCGGCAGTATCTTCATTTACAACCATATTGCGGAAGAGATATTCATAAATTACTGCAAGAAATTCATCAATATAACCCTGTCTCATCTGCTCAAAGCCAAACTTTTCTATTCTTGCTCCATAAACACTCATGATTTCTCTTGAATTTCCAAGATTTGTAATAATATTTGCATACAGATAACTCTCCGTCTGTCTGCTCAATGTGCTTTCATAGTAAAAATATCTGACAACTATCTGCGGTAGTCTTTTCATATTACTTTTATCAAGACTTTCCATATAAAACTCATACAGTCTTGTTATGCGAAGCCCCCTAAGGATTCCCTTTTCGTAAAGCACCACATATTCAGGTCCGACAAGCTCATTGCGAATCATATGTGTAACAAGCACCTGAAGAATCTCGTCATTATCAAAAAGCTCATTAAAAGCATACAAAAGCTTGAGATATTTTATCTGTGCCACTTTTTCGTTGGAAATCAGCTCACATGCATATAATGCAAGCTTTGAACTGATAACCTTATACTTACAGCCAAACAGAAGCACCTGAATTTCAAAATCATTAAGTACCCTCAGAAGCGTCGGCTGTTTGTTCATAATCTGCAGTGCCTCATAATACATTACAAGACTTACGCAGCCATTATGAAATGCGTCCTTTAAACGAATCAGCTTGATACTTATATTACTATCCTGCGATGAATCAATATACAAAAGCAGCCATAATATTCTCCACGTATCACTGCCATTCTCATAATACGACTTAATTGTCTGTATAGCTCCAAACGTATAGCTTTTATTTTTGTATGCCAATGCGCTTACATACAGGAAATAACAGTACTGTTCTATATTTTTATCCTTATTGTCAATAATTTCATCTTTTACACTCTCTACAAGCCACAAAGCTTCTTCTTCACGATTCTGCGTCAAAAAAATCTGTGCCTGTGCCAGTTTAAAAAATACATCAGTATCATCAATTCCCCTGATACGGTCAATAATTCTGTTAGAGTGATCCTGCCAGCTTTTTTTATCCTGCCGTTTCATACGAAATTCAAGATATTCCTTTGTAAGCTCTGACATTGCATGTTTGCGTTCATACTGCGTCCGCGTGATTCCTTTGGTATCCACCTCTATTGAAACATAATATTCCTGACTGAATGTCTGTATCGAAATCCGTCCGAAATTTTTTCCTGCGTGAAGCTTCTCCTTATGGATAACATATTCAAGCTCGTACCTGTTTCCGGTAAATGCTTCAGAAGTTATTCTGTCTGTTTTCAACTCTATAAAATCCGTATCTGTGCTTACATAAAGTTCTACATAACCCCAGCCGCTTCTCGTTATTTCAATGCTCTCCTTGCAGCTCTCCTCAAAATCAGAAAATACTTTTTCGGTATATGAAACATCAATCGTAACAGGCGATTTTTTTCTTACGGCAATAAGAAATTCTTCCATTGCATCGTTTACATTTGGTGTATTTTTAACTGTATCATAAATGTTTACAAGCGCCGTATCATCTTTTAAAAATATTCTCTTAAAATCCAAAGACTTAAATACGCCCGCTGCCTCCTCCGGTGACAACTGCACAAGATTGGCAAAATGAAACATATTATAAGCATCGCCTGAGCCTGTATGTACTCTTTCCTCTATAACGGAAAAATCAAATTTTACTGAATGTTCTCCTGCATTGCTTACAAAATATATTTTCCCTGAAACAGTATTTCCCGCCCTTAACCCCTTTGCGTCCACAGTATATATAATATCAACTGTTTTACCGCAAAAAGTACCGTTTTCAAACGATATGCGTCTGTTATCCGAATATACAACGCCTCTGATTTCCTCCTCAGAACAAATTGTAAACTTAAAACCCGCACATTCGCCTACTGTAACACTTCCGTTTATATTTTCGGTCTCCAATTCCATCACAGGTCTTTTATATATGAAGTTTCCTCTTGCCAAACGATTAATATATTCCCTCATTAGGAATCAGCCTCCGCTTTTATCTTGTCTAAATGTTCCTTTATTTTTCTTTCATAACCTATCTCTGTCGGTTCATAAAAATGCTCTCCCACAAGTGAATCCGGAAGATACTTCTGCGGCGCATAATGATTAGGATAATCATGTGCATACATATATCCTGCACCGTGTCCGAGCTTACCAGCTCCCTTATAATGTGAATCCTGCAAATGTACAGGTATCGGTGCCGTCTTTGTTGTCTCAACAGTCTGCAAAGCCTTGTCAACCGCCAGATATGCTGCATTGCTTTTAGGAGCGCATGCCACATACAACGCTGCCTGTGAAAGTGTAATTCTCGCCTCCGGCATTCCAAGCCTTTCAACCGCCTGTGCCGCCGCTGACGCAACAACTAATGCCTGCGGGTCTGCATTTCCAACATCTTCACTTGCACATATTAAAATTCGCCGTGCGATAAACTTAATGTCCTCACCCGCATATAACATTCTTGCCAGATAATATACGGCAGCGTCAGGGTCAGAACCTCTCATGCTCTTTATAAATGCAGAAATCGTATCGTAGTGGTTGTCTCCTGTCTTATCATACTTAACGACCCTCTTCTGAATACATTCCTGCGCCGTATCTAACGTGATATGTACTTTTCCGTCTTCTGCTTTTGAAGTTGTAAGTATTCCAAGCTCAATGGCATTTAATGCATTTCTCGCATCACCGTTTGCAGTATCCGCCAAAAATTCCAATGCATCGTCATCAATAACGGCATTAAAGCTTCCCATTCCTTTTTTTTCGTCATATACGGCTCTCAAAAGCAATGTCTTGATATCTTCTTTGTCTAACGGTTTCAGCTCAAATATTATGGAGCGTGACAAAAGAGCCCCATTCACTTCAAAATATGGATTTTCCGTTGTTGCTCCGATCAGTATAAGAGTTCCGTCCTCAACAAACGGCAGAAGATAATCCTGCTGTCCTTTGTTAAACCTGTGAATCTCATCTACGAAAAGAATCGTTTTCTTCCCGTACATTCCAAGATTATTCTTTGCCGCTTCGACAACCTCCTCCATATCCTTCTTGCCCGCAACAGTCGCATTAATCTGCTTAAATTCCGCACTCGTTGTATTGGCAATGACCTTTGCAAGAGTTGTCTTTCCCGTTCCCGGAGGTCCGTAAAAAATAATAGAACTTAACTTATCCGCCTTAATCGCACGGTAGAGCAGCTTGTCCTTCCCAATAATATGCTGCTGTCCCACAACCTCATCTAACGTCTCAGGACG
>JAGAJD010000036.1 GCA_017626275.1 Lachnospira sp. | reverse complement strand
TATGCGGCAGATGAAGAGAGTGTTAGACAAAGCGGAGTTCTGACTTCTTCTGATATTGAAAATTTTAAGAACAGCAGAAAAGACAGGAATATATATGAAAGTTTTGTAAAACTCCATGAAAAAGGAATATATTTTATACATATGGGGAGTGATGAATACCCAAAGAATCTATATCAGTTATATGATGCACCGGCAGGCTTGTACTGTAAAGGAACGCTTAACAGAATAAATGCTCCGACAGTGGCTGTGGTGGGAGCGAGAGGCTGTTCGGAATATGGAAGGGCTGTTGCATTTAAGCTTGCGGGGGCATTTGCACAGATGGGAATAAATGTTGTCAGCGGAATGGCGTTTGGGATTGACTCGGCAGCGCATAAAGGGTGTATTAATGCAGGAGGAACAACATATGCGGTTTTTGGCTGTGGTGTTGATATATGTTATCCGAGAGATAATATACAGCTTTATATGGATATACAAAGAAACGGGGGAATGTTGTCTGAATATGCCGTCGGAACTCCTCCGAGTGCAGGAAGATTCCCGGTAAGAAACAGAATTATAAGCGGAATTTCCGATGCGGTGGTTGTGGTGGAAGCAAGAAAAAGAAGCGGCTCACTGATTACGGTAGATCAGGCACTGGAGCAGAATAAAGATGTATTTGTTGTGCCGGGAAGAATTTCAGACCCGCTTAGTGAGGGCTGTAATTATTTGATAAGTCAGGGTGCGCAGGTGCTTTTGGAACCGGAAAATATTATGCAGAGCAGTGCGATTATGCAGAAGTTTTCAATGCTTAACAGTAACGGAAAAACTGTTATACAGGAAAAAAGTAAAAAAATAAAGCTTGCAAGAGAAAAAGATATGGTGTATAGTTGTCTCGATTTGTATCCAAAAAGTCAGGACATTATTATAGAAGAAACCGGACTTGATATGGCAGTGGTGAACCGGTGCATAATTGATATGCAGTTAGAGGGGCTGGTGAAAGAAATTTCAAAAAGCTGCTATATAAGGAACAATTTATAAAAGCGGGGAGGACAATATGGCAAAATATCTGGTAATTGTGGAATCACCGGCAAAGGTGAAAACAATTAAAAAATTTCTTGGGGCAAATTATCAAGTCATGGCATCACAGGGACATGTAAGGGATTTGCCTAAGAGTCAGATGGGAATAGATATAGAAAATGATTTTGAGCCTAAATATATTACAATAAGAGGAAAAGGCGACATTCTTGCAGCTTTGAGAAAGGAAGTTAAAAAAGCAGATAAAGTATATCTTGCAACCGACCCCGATCGTGAGGGTGAGGCAATATCATGGCATTTGGCGCAGGCATTAAAGCTTGAGGACAAGGATATTTACCGTATTACATTTAATGAGATTACTAAAAATGCGGTTAAGGCATCGATTAAGGACGCAAGAAAGATTGATATGAATCTTGTTGACGCACAGCAGTCAAGAAGAGTGCTTGACAGAATGGTGGGTTATGAGATTAGTCCGCTCTTATGGGCCAAGATTAAAAGAGGATTAAGTGCCGGAAGAGTTCAGTCTGTGGCACTGCGCATTATCTGTGACAGAGAAGAAGAGGTTAATGCATTTATTCCTGAAGAATATTGGACTATGGAAGCGGTACTGAACGTCAAGGGTGAAAAGAAGCCTTTAACAGCTAAGTTTTACGGAGATGAGACGGGCAGAATTGATATTAAGAACGAGGCACAGGTGAATGAGATTGCCGGTGCGATAGAAAATGAGAAGTTTTATGTTGAAAGTGTAAAAAAAGGTGAGAAAACTAAAAAATCTCCGCTTCCGTTTACAACGAGTACATTGCAGCAGGAAGCGGCAAAGACTCTTAATTTTTCCACCCATAAGACGATGCGTCTTGCACAGCAGCTATATGAAGGTGTTGATATAGCCGGAAAAGGAACCATAGGTCTTATTACTTATTTGAGAACTGATTCTGCCAGAGTTGCAGATGAAGCTGTTGTTATGGCAGAGGAGTATATAAAAGAATCTTTCGGGGAACGGTATCTTGGTAATGTTAATGCGTCAAAGAAAGAAAATAAAAAAATTCAGGACGCACATGAGGCAATCAGACCGACTGATATTGCATTGTCTCCGTCAGTTATAAAGGAGTCGCTGTCAAGAGATCAGTTCAGGTTATATCAGCTTATATGGAAACGGTTTACTGCAAGTCAGATGAGCAGTGCTGTATATGAGACTGTTTCGGTTAAGATTGCGGCAGGAAATTACAGATTCAGCGTGGCTGCGTCTAAAGTGAAGTTTGAAGGCTTTCTCTCTGTGTATAAAGACGGTGATGAAAAAGAAACTGCTAATTCTTTGGTAAAAGGCATTGATGAAACTACGGAATTAAAACTGGAAAATATGGATTCGCAGCAGCATTTTACGCAGCCTCCGGCACATTATACCGAAGCTTCTTTGGTTAAGACAATGGAGGAACTGGGAATAGGAAGACCAAGTACCTATGCGCCGACAATTACGACGCTGATTGCCAGACATTATGTTGCAAAGGAAAATAAGAACCTATATGTTACTGAACTGGGTGAAGCTGTTAATAATATTATGAAAAAGGCTTTTCCGTCTATTGTAGATGTGAATTTCACGGCGAATATGGAATCTCTTTTGGATAGCGTGGAAGAAGGCTCTGTAAAATGGAAGGAAGTAATAAGAAATTTCTATCCTGATTTGAATGAAGCGGTAAAAGCGGCTGAAAAAGAGCTTGAAAATGTTAAAATAGAAGATGAAGTTACAGATGTTATCTGTGAGCAGTGCGGAAGAAATATGGTCATAAAATACGGACCACACGGAAAGTTTTTAGGCTGTCCGGGCTTCCCTGACTGCAGAAATACAAAACCATATCTGGAAAAAATAGGTGTAAAGTGTCCTAAATGCGGTAAAGAAGTCGTTATGAAGAAAACTAAAAAGGGCAGAAGATACTTTGGGTGTGAAGATAATCCGCAATGTGATTTTATGAGTTGGCAGAAGCCTTCTGAAAAAAGCTGTCCTCAGTGCGGCGGTTATATGCTGGAAAAAGGAAGTAAACTTGTATGTGCTGATGAAAGTTGCGGATATGTTGAGGGTAAATAAGAGGATATAAACGATTTTGTGGCAAAATTGTGCAATAAAAGTTGAATTGTTTTGAAAAATGTGGTAATATTTACAATAGATTAGGGCATTTTTTATATATTCAAGGAGGTAAAGAATGAGCGTTCAGCTATTGGATAAAACCAGAAAAATTAATAAGCTTCTTCATAATAATCATTCACATAGAGTGGAGTTTAATGATATCTGTGATGTGTTGAGCGGTATTCTTGAATCGAATATCCTTGTAATCAGTAAAAAAGGAAAGGTACTCGGCACAGGCTTTTATAATAACGAAGAAGTTATCGATGAGTTGATTTATGACAAAGTTGGTGGATTTGTGGATAAGATGCTGAACGAGAGATTGTTAAGTGTATTGTCTACGAAAGAGAATGTAAATCTTGCTACGCTTGGGTTTACGAATGATAATGTTAAAAAGTTTCAGGCACTTTTGACACCTATTGAAATCGCCGGTGAAAGGCTCGGAACGTTATTTA
>JAGAJD010000035.1 GCA_017626275.1 Lachnospira sp. | reverse complement strand
GAAATATGGCTGTAATCCAAATCAGAAACCATCCAAGATCTATATGAACGATGGTTCCGAACTTCCGATCAAGGTACTTTGTGGAAGACCGGGATATATCAATTTTCTGGATGCATTTAACGGATGGCAATTAGTAAAAGAATTAAAGAAGGCGACAGGACTTCCTGCAGCAACCTCTTTCAAGCATGTTTCTCCCGCAGGCGCTGCGGTGGGCCTTCCTCTGACCGATACGCTGGCGAAGATTTACTGGGTGGATGATCTGGGTGAATTATCTCCGCTTGCATGTGCATATGCAAGAGCAAGAGGTGCAGACAGAATGTCTTCATTCGGTGATTTTATTTCACTTTCAGATGTTTGTGATGTTACAACAGCAAAGCTTATCCAGCATGAGGTATCAGACGGCGTTATTGCACCGGGATATGATGATGATGCACTTGAGATTCTCAAGTCAAAGAAGAAGGGCAACTATAATATTATTCAGATAGATCCGTCATACAAGCCTGAGCCAATCGAGAGAAAACAGGTTTATGGTGTTACATTTGAGCAGGGCAGAAATGAGTTTGAGATTAATAAGGCACTTCTTGAAAATATTGTAACAGATAACAAGGAAATTCCTGAATCAGCAAAGATTGATTTAATTATTGCGTTAATAACATTAAAGTATACACAGTCTAATTCAGTATGTTATGCAAAGGGCGGACAGGCAATCGGTATCGGTGCAGGACAGCAGTCAAGAATCCATTGTACAAGACTGGCAGGCTCTAAGGCTGATAACTGGTTTTTACGTCAGAATCCGAAGGTGTTAAATCTTCCGTTTAAGGACAGCGTAGGACGTGCAGACCGTGACAATGCCATTGATTTGTATATCGGCGAGGATTATATGGACATTCTTGCTGACGGCGAGTGGGAAAGAGTTTTCACTGAAAAGCCTGAAGTGTTTACAAAGGAAGAAAAGAGAGCATGGCTTGATAAGAATGCTGACGTGGCACTTGGCTCTGACGCATTTTTCCCATTTGGGGATAATATTGAAAGAGCTTATAAGAGCGGTGTTAAATATATTGCACAGCCGGGCGGCTCTATCCGTGATGATAATGTAATTGAAGCCTGCAATAAACACAATATTGCAATGTGTTTCACCGGAATGAGACTTTTCCACCACTAATTATTATGGATATTAAGTTAATTGCTTTGGATCTTGACAGAACAACTCTCAATGCACAGGGAAAGCTTTCAAAAGAAAATAAAGAGGCAATACAGGCGGCGGTTGCAAAAGGAATTCATGTGTGTATTGCAAGCGGCAGGGCATTTGACACATTACCTGAGAGCATAGTGTCAATTCCCGGCATTGAGTATGCGATAACGAGTAACGGAGCTGCTGTATATAAAATACAGAATAAGCAGTGTCTGCGTTCGTATCTGTTAAAAGAAGAGTCTGTCAGGGAGATTATAAGGCTGACGAAAGACAGACCTGTTACTTACGAGGGGTTTATACGGGGAAGAGCCTACGCTTCAAAAGAGTATATAGAAAATCCTGTAAAATTCGGAGCTACGCCGCATGCAGTTGCATATGTGCAGGCGACAAGAAACTTTAAGGAAGATATTGTTGGCTTTTTACTCAAAAATGCCGCTCAGCTTGACAGCATGGATATCGTAGTGAAAGATATTCATGAAAAAGAGCGGATAATTAAGCTGCTTTCTGATAATGTGAGTGATATTTATATAACAAGCTCGATAAGCCAGCTTGTGGAGGTTTCGTATAAAGATGCGGGAAAGCGTTCGGGAGTACAGTTTATTGCAGAATATCTTGGCATAAGCAGGGAAGAAATTGCGGCGTTTGGAGACGCTGACAATGACATTGATATGCTTGAATATGCAGGCTTCGGAATTGCTGTGAAAAATGCATCTGACAGGGCGATTGAAGCAGCGGATTATGTAACGCTGCACCATGATGAAAGCGGTGTTGCGTATGCACTGCGTAATATTTTAAAGTGTATTTAAATTTTTTAGTCTGAAGAAAGCACCAGATGATTACAAACGGTCATTTGGTGCTTTCTTCTATTGTTATGATATTGGCTGTGAGCGATATTTCTTAATAGTTTCCAGTAAAGAATATGGTACAAAAAGGTGTCCTTTGCCGAAACCTAACTCGATATGCGGTTTGTTGGCACCGTGATAGTCAGAGCCGCCGGAAATAATAAGACCGCGCTCGCCGGCAAGATTTTTCATCTCAAGTTCATCGCCCATAGTATATGTGGAATAAATAGCTTCAAGCCCGACAATGCCTGAATCACACAGGTGGTCCATTAATTTTGACATCTGCTCTTTACCTAAATGATACAAAACAGGGTGTGCAAGGATAGGCACACCTCCTGCCGCTTTTATAATTGTAATTGCCTCGGTGGGCGTCATTTTTTTGCGTGGAACATAGCATGGTCCGTTTGGACCTATATAGCGGTCAAAAGCTTCATTGCGGCTTTTAATATAACCTTTTTTAAGAAGAAAATCTGCAAAATGAGCACGTGTTATAACTGCATCGCTGTACTCTTTTTCCATTTCATCATAGTCAAGAGGCATACCAAGCTCTGTGAATTTCTGACACATCTGAATGTTGCGGTTGCGGCGCACATTTCTTAAAGCTTCAAGTTCTTTTTGAAATTCGGGGTTCATATACTGGATATATAATCCTACAATGTGTATTTCCTTATCGTTATAAAAAGTACTTAATTCAACACCGGGTATTACTTCTACATTGTATTTTTTGCCGGCCTCGACTGCCTCCGGTACGCCGTCAATTGTGTCATGGTCGGTAAGTGCCATTGCGGCAAGGCTTATTTCATGGGCTTTGCAGACCAGTTCTTCGGGAGTGAGAGTACCG
>JAGAJD010000034.1 GCA_017626275.1 Lachnospira sp. | reverse complement strand
TTTCTATGCTGAACCACTTGCAAGGACATATACATCAGGTATATACTAGTGTTAGCTTTGTATGGGAGGAAACGGGGCAGCTTATGACCCACACCTTTTATGAGAAGACGGACGTAGAAGTGCTTCCTATGACGGAACAGGAAATTTTATACTATGTAGGGCTTGATACCTGCATGGACAAAGCAGGAGCATATGGTATTCAGAATGAGTTTGCCTGCTTTGTAAAGGGCATTCACGGTGATTACAATAACGTGGTAGGTCTGCCGGTAGGCAGAGTATATCAGGAACTACAAAAATTATCTTTACTTAAACTTTAGACAAGCGAGGGAAAGACATGAAAAAAGCAGTCATCTTTGATTTGGATGGCACATTGGCAGACTCTTTAGAGTCGCTTCAGTACTGTGCAAATTATGCCATTGGTACATGCGGTTATCCTGAAATTCCTTTGGAAAAGTACAAACTTTTTGTTGGTGACGGTGCAGATACGTTAATAAAGCGTTGCCTAGCTTATTCCGGGGATGTGGAAGGAGAGTTTTTTGAAAAGGCCTTTTTACAATACCAGGTTTTCTTTAAGGAACATTGTATGCACAAGGTAAAGCCTTATGAAGGTATTGTGGAGGTCCTGGATGCCTTAAAGAAAGCAGGTATTAAGCTTGCCGTATTTTCAAACAAGCCACATGAAAGAACTATCAATGTGGTGGAGAGCCTTTTTGGAGCAGGTTACTTTGACGAAATACTGGGTCAGACAGATGACAGGCCCAAGAAGCCTAATCCAAACGGAGTTTTTTATCTGGCAGAAAAGTTAGGCATAGATGTGCAGGATATCGCATATGTTGGTGATACAAGCACAGATATGATGACGGGCAAAAATGCCGGAGCATGGACTATTGGCGTGTTGTGGGGTTTCCGCGACAGGGCAGAACTTGAAAAGTATAAAGCCGACGTGATAATTGAGCGTCCAGCAGACATATTGTCACAGGTGCTTTAATATTTTGTATTAGTAAATAAAAGGAGCGAATGAATTATGCATGAATTTGACGAAGCTGTATTACAGTGTTTTTTGGACAATCAGGAGCAGTTGTTTTCCAAAACAGTAATGAGTACTTACGAGGAGGCCGAGGAATTTTTGCTTGATAGTATGGCAGTGATTGTTAATTCTGTAAATGAAATCTGGGAATTCTTTGAAGAGGAAGGCCTGGACACAGACGGCATGACCGGAGACGAAATTTTGGAAGCAGCTGAGGTGTTTGTTATCGGAGACGGCCGCTATCTGATTGTGGAAGCTTAATAAAATCTAAATATAAAATATCTAATTTAAAGAAGCCTCGTATTTTAACCTTATAATGGTTAAAAGCGAGGCTTTCATCTTTTTAGTCTAATTGATATTCCTTCAATAATTGATTACGCAGAAGCTCATCGGCAACTGCAAGGCTCAACTCTTCAGTGCGACCATCCTGACTTAATAAGACGTATAAATGGTTGACTGCTTCCTGATATTTAAGTAATTGATTTTGTTTATTCAACTGCTGGTCCTTCTCGTTCAACTGTTGGTTCTTCTCATTCAACTGCTGATTCTTTTCATTTATCTGCTCATCTAATTCGGTTAATTGCTTTCTGGATGCATCGATTTCATCCTGCATCGCATCTATCATGTATTGTACGGTATTCCTATCCAACTCCTGTAATTCCTTTGAAAACATATGCATCACCTCTTCTATGTTGCGGCATAGCTCATAAATATCCTCATAAAGAGCCTTAAATTCAGGGAAGGCTTGAAGCAATTCAAGGATCCTTTCCGGATCGTCGCTTGTCAGGAAAGTAAGCCATGCGTCAAACTTTGTTTTGATACCTTTATTTTGAATGTTTTTACGGAAGATGTCAAGAGGTATAAAGTAATATTCTTGTAAAAGATTTAATTCCAGCCCAGTGTCAGACTGCTGCGTAAAGTGGTGCAGGTACTCCTGTGGAAACATATGAAACTCCTCGGTGCTACGCTCAAAGAAAATAATAGTGTAGGCCTTTTGAATATGCTTATAGCTGAATGATTTTTTCTTGGCACTACGAACACGTTTATATTGACGAAGCAACAGATCGGCAGAGTAGCAAGCGCTGCGCTGACCCGGAAACATATAGCCGATTTTTTGGATTTCAATGTTTGCAATACTGTGGTCGGCCAATTCTACAACGATGTCTGTAATTAACAGGCTAGCCTCACCTGCAATTCTGGTGGAATCGTTTGGAATTACTTTCAGAATTTTCACGGTTTGCTTCATGATAAGTGATAATAACTCCTCCAGACGTTCCGGCGCATATTCAGGATTAAAGACCTCCCTGAAAAAAAACATCATAAAGAATTTTCAGACCTCGTTCTCCTGTACAGAAGTCGAGAAACTCCTGTTGCTGCTCCATTGTCCAGCTTTCAAACGTAGCGTTCAGATAAGGATCAGCTCGAATGGTTGCTTCCAATTCTAGACGTGCCGGTAGCATAGGAAAATATTGTTGCAAATGATTTTTGTGCATATCTTAGCTATAAGAGAGACTTTTCCCTATATTGCCTTGGTGACATGCCGACGTATTTTTTAAATATTCTACTAAAATATAGTG
>JAGAJD010000033.1 GCA_017626275.1 Lachnospira sp. | reverse complement strand
TTAAGGAGCTTGATGGAACAGAGGGGATTCTTGTTGCAAGCAAGATTGCTGACAGAGTGGGAATTACAAGATCTGTTATTGTTAATGCGTTAAGAAAGTTTGAAAGTGCGGGGGTAATAGAGTCAAGGTCTTCGGGAATGAAAGGAACATACATTAAGGTAATTAACGAGGTCGTTTTTGAAGAAATAAAAAAACTTGATGAAATGTAATGAGTGGGGGCTGATACATATATGAGGTTCTGCATGAATTAAATATATTGTGTCAGACCCCTTTTATTTATAAATAGAATTGTCAAAAATAAAAATAAAAGGAATAAAAATACAAAAAAATGAAAAAAAACTTGTATTTTTTGGAGTATAATTTATAATATAACTTAGGCTTTTTATGTAGAAATTAGTGCATAGGAAATATTTTTATATGAAAGGAGAAAAAAATGAATTCAGCATCGTTTGGATATATTGATGTTTTAAAAACGGCAGCAGATGCCAGTTGGTTAAGAGAAGAAGTTCTTACTAATAATATTGCTAATGTCAGTACACCTAATTATAAGAGACAGGACGTGGAATTTACTTCGTATTTGAAATCGGCAATAGAACAGGCAGGAACGCCGTCATCAACATTGACTAAGAAAGTGAATGAAGCAAATTTAAGCGGTATAACTACAAGAACATATACCGAAAATACTACGTTATCATATAGGTTAGATGGTAATAATGTGGATTTATCCACTGAAAATGCAGAACTGGCAGCAGAGCAGATTAAGTATAATGCTTTGATTGACAGTATGAACAATGAGTTTTCAAGAATGAAAGCAGTGCTTAAGTAAGCATATAAGACTCATATATTAAGCTTTTAGTTTATTATGTTTGTTTATATAAGGGGAGGAAAATTGTAATGTCAATGTTTACCGCATTTAATATCAGTGCGTCGGGAATGACGGCACAGCAGTTGAGAACAGATGTTATTTCTGAGAATATTGCTAATGTTAATACAACAAGAACATCAGACGGTACGCCGTATGTCAGAAAGGCGGTTGTATTTACGGAGAGGACGCTTACAGCGTCAACAGCAGTAACCGGTTCAAGTGCAAAAGGCTCATCATTTGCCAGTGTATTAAGAAATGCAAGTAACGGTTTATTGGGAGACGGAGTAAAGGTGACTTCTGTATATGAGGATAACACTACGGATATGAATCTTGTTTATGATCCATCACATCCGGATGCCGACGAGAACGGATATGTTACATATCCTAATGTAAGTGTAGTGCAGGAAATGACGGACCTGATTGATGCTTCACGTTCTTATGAAGCAAATATTTCTGCATTTAATGCAAGCAAAACAATGGCAAATAAGGGACTTACAATAGGACAACAGTAATATAGTATAGAAAACATGGACGGAAATGAAGTACCGTCGGCGGGAGGATATTTATGAACGTAACATCAGCGATTAATAATCTGGGAAATGATTATGTGGCAAAGGTTTCACAGGCGATGCAGGAATCTGCATCAGGAAGTAAGGTGCAGTCGGAAAGTACATTTGATTCCATTTATAATGCGGTGTCAGGTTTGTTAGACAGTACTAATACATATATTCAGGAAGCTCAGCAGGCACAGATTGATTTTGCACTTGGTAATATGACTAATACGCATGAATTGGGAGTTTACCAGCAGAAAGCAAATATGGCATTTCAGTACACTGTAGCAATTAGAGACAGGGCGTTGGAGGCATATAAAGAGATTATGAATATGTCAATTTAATTGATGGGAGTTAATGGGTAAATGGCTGAGAGAATAAAACAGATTCCAAAAAAACTACTTGAAATCTGGAAGAATTGGACAAAAAAACAAAAGACAGTAATTGTCAGTGCCGTGGCCGTGCTTTTAGTGGCACTTGTTATTCTTGTGGTGGTGTTAAACCAGCCTAATTATCAGGTGCTTACAACCTGTAAAGATTATTCTGAGATGAATGAGGTAACAACACTTCTTAAGGATAATGGCTACGATGTTAAAGTTGAGAATAATTCGCTTGTGGTTCAGGTGCCTAAAGCAAAACTGACAGATGCAAAAATGCTTATTGCTTCTGAGGATATACAATCTGACGGATATACTTTTCAAGATGCAATGAACAGCAGCTTTACAACGACAGAGTCGGATAGAACGAAGCAGTATGAGCATTACCTTGAATCAAAGTTCGCGTCTGATTTAGTTTCAATGGACGGAATTAAAGGGGCTTCTGTAACGGTTGATATTGCCGATACAACAAATTCTTTCTATACAGCTACGTCTGAATCATCAGTAGCTGCAGTGTTGCAACTTTCTAAGACTATGGAAGATGAGAAGGCAGAGAGCATTGCTAATTTCCTTGCGACAGCAGTAGGAAATAAAAATACTAATAATATTACATTGATTAGCAGTGATGGAACAACGCTTTACTCAGGAGCAAGCAATTCTTCTGTTACGGGTATTAGCTATAACAGCCAGCAGAAATATAAGGAGCGTATTGAGTCGACAACAAAGTCTTCTTTGAAGCAGGGACTGCTTGCAACAGGACTTTATGATGATGCTTATATAACATTGAATTATGTATTGGATTGGGATGCTGTTAATACCATTGCAAAAGAATATACACCGGCTGACGGTCAGGAACAGGGGTTGTATTCAGAGTCTTATGATGAGGTGTCAGAGGGAACGAACGGTGCAAGCGGTACTCCTGGTACTACATCTAATGATGAGACAACATATGAGATATCAGACGGAACATCTTCAACTTCCAAATACGAAGTACATAAATATGCGTATCTTCCAAATGAACTTGTAACGACTACAACAAAGGAGCCGGGTTCAATAGTATATGACGATTCTACTTTGACTGTAACATTTATTCGTAACAGAGTTTATAATGAAGATGAATGTAGGAATTTAGGATACCTTGACGGAATAACATGGGAAGAATTTAAGGCTCAGAACGCAGCATCAGTTCCGTTGCAGGTTGATAATACATGGCTTGCAGCGCTTTCAACAGGTACAGGAGTGAATCAGGCAAGGATTTCCGTACTTGCATATGAAAGACCTTGGTTTGAAGATTCTGATGCACCAAGTGTATTCCAGACAGCAAGTTTCTGGGTACAGATTGCACTTGCGGTTGTAATTCTTGGACTGCTTGCATTTGTTGTAATCAGAAGTGCAAGACCTCTTACTGTTGAAGAAACTGAACCTGAGCTGTTAGTGGAGGAAATGTTGGCTACAACAAGAGAAAATCAGCCTTCTGTTGATGATATTGATATTCAGGAGAAGTCAGAAACGAGAAAGGCAATTGAAAAATTTGTTGACGAAAATCCGGAAGCGGTGGCATTGCTGTTGCGTAACTGGCTGAATGACGGTTGGGATTAATATGCTCAGATAAATATAGTGGGATTGGAATGGAGTGAGAATATGCCAAAGGCAGCAAGTAAAGATAGAGAAATGGACGGTGTTGAAAAGGCGGCAGTGTTGTTAATTGCACTCGGACCGGAAAAATCAGCACAGATATTTAAACATTTAAAGGAAGATGAGATTGAACAGCTCACTTTGGAAATTGCAAATACAAACAGTGTATCGCCACAGACAAAGGAAATGGTTTTAAACGAATTCTATGAAGTGTGTCTCGCGCAGCAGTATATTGCAGAGGGTGGTATTTCTTATGCGAAAGAGCTTCTTGAAAAAGCTCTTGGTGAGGACAAGGCTAAGGACGTTATCAGCAAACTTACGGCATCATTACAGGTACGTCCGTTTGAGTTTGTCAGAAAGACAGATCCGAGTCAGTTGCTTAACTTTATACAGGATGAGCATCCGCAGACAATAGCGTTGATACTTTCATACCTGCCTGCGTCGATGTCATCTATGGTGGTGTCATCACTTCCGCCTGAGAAACAGGCTGATGTAGCGAGAAGAATTGCACAGATGGACAGAACATCACCTGATGTTATCAAACAGGTAGAAAAAGTACTTGAAAGAAAGCTGTCATCACTTGTTAATCAGGATTACACGATTGTCGGTGGTGTAGATGCCATTGTTGAAATTCTTAATTCTGTTGACAGAGGAACAGAAAAACACATTATGGAAACTCTTGAGGTTGAAGAGCCTGAACTTGCAGATGAAATTCGTAAGAAAATGTTTGTATTTGAAGATATCCTTTCACTTGATGACAGAGCAATTCAGAGAGTGCTTCGTGATGTTGATAATGCAGACCTTGCACTTGCTCTTAAGGGTGCAACGGAAGAGGTTCAGAATGTTATTCTTAATAACCTTTCAAAACGTCTTGCGGTTATGATTCGAGAGGATATGGACTTTATGGGTCCTGTTCGTATGAAAGATGTTGAAGAGGCACAGCAGAAGATAGTTAATGTTATTAGAAAGCTTGAGGATTCAGCAGAGATTGTAATAGCAAGAGGCGGAGGTGACGAGATTATTGTCTAATTTGCTTAAAGTTGGAACAACTATCAGTAAGAGTGAAAGAATTATTAATTATAATGATATAATCAGAGACAGAGTGGAGGCTATGCGTCATGCAGCCTTGCATAAAATGGATTCGGACGGTTTTATCAGCGGACTTGCAGCCGATGTTGTAGAAGAACTGGAGAACACTGGAGGCGAAGAATCAGCAGCTTCAGCGGAAGCAGAACTTAATTCCGAGCATATTGAAGAGCAGGCACAGATGATTCTTGCACAGGCGAATGAAGAAGCAGAAGCAGTTATCTCACAGGCAGAAGCACAGGCAGGACAGATTCGTGAGAAAGCTAAGGAAGATGGCTATAATACAGGCCGTATTGAG
Source organism: Lachnospira sp. (assembly GCA_017626275.1). Classification (GTDB taxonomy): domain Bacteria; phylum Bacillota; class Clostridia; order Lachnospirales; family Lachnospiraceae; genus Lachnospira. The sequence goes on along the minus strand of JAGAJD010000033.1, from coordinate 224 downwards.
ATGGAAAAGGAGCTTACGGAGAGAAAACAGCAGCTTGAGCAGCAGTATGCACAAATGCAGCAGCAGCTTGAAGATGAATATCGTGAGATGAGAAATAGAATGGAGCCTGAGCTTGTAGAAACTTTGCTTGAAGTTTTTGCTAAGGTGACACATACAATTTCGGAAGATAATAAAGACATTGTATTGCATTTGATTAACGGTGTAATGAAAAATGCTGAAAACTG
>JAGAJD010000002.1 GCA_017626275.1 Lachnospira sp. | reverse complement strand
TTGCAAGAGGAATTCCAGAGGAAAATATAAGAAGCTACGGCTTTGCTTTTCACGGGAAAAAAGTTCTGATAGGTTAATTTAGAAAGGGGAGATTTTTATGCAGCCGGTAAATATGTCACGTAATGAAATGATTCAGGCGGCAAGAAGCGGTAACACGGCGGGGCTTGACCAGTCATATGTCAGACAGCTTAAGAAACAGGGGGCAGTGCAGTGTCAGACCTGTGCCAACAGAAAATATCAGGACGGTTCTGATGAAAATGTATCCTTTAAGTCGGCAGCACATATTTCTGTGCAGGCGTCGGCTTCAAGAGTAAGAGCGCATGAGGCAGAGCATGTTTCCAATGCCTATACAAAGGCCGCACAGTCGGACGGAAAAGTAGTGTGTGCGTCTGTAAGAATACAGACAGCCATATGCCCTGAGTGTGGAAGAGTATATACGGCAGGAGGCGTTACAAATACAACAATTAAATACAATGAAAGCAATCCATATATGAGCGCCAAAAAGACAACGGATTATCCGGATATAGCAGGTGCAAATGTGGATTATGAAGCGTAAAAAGATGTATTATTTGTGGCTTTTACCGGCGGTGTTTTGTCTGGGATATTATTGTCTGTGTGTGTCATATGCGGGAGCAGGCTCGTCCTTTATTAAAATATGGCTTGCAGGAGCAGTCTTTTTTGCGTGTGTGTTTGGCGTAAGGTTTGTTGTGGCTAAAGGAATCATTTCGCTGCCTCACCGGGTTACGAGCTGTGCCATTATAATTATGGCAGCGTTATTTCTTTCATTTTTCGTTATAGAAATGCTTGTGGCATTTAATCTGCACACAAAGCCGTATGACAGATGTGATTATGTAATTGTTCTTGGGTGCAGGGTTAAGGGAACGGAAGTGTCAAAGTCATTAAGGGCAAGACTGGACGCTGCACTTGAATATATTGGAGAAAATGATAAGACATGTATTATTGTCTCCGGCGGTAAGGGAAACGGTGAAGATATTTCTGAGGCGGAGGCGATGAAGCGGTATCTTGTGGCACATGGAATCAGTGAGGAGCGGATTGTCATGGAGGACAAGTCAGTAGATACTTCTGAGAATATTCTTTTTTCGGCGGAGTATATTAATGATTCACAGGCAAAAATAGGTGTTGTGTCGAATGATTTTCATTTATTCAGGGCAAAACAGCTTGTGCGGGCAAAAGGGTTTTCTAATGTGTGCGGTATTTCGGCACCTACTGACAGAGTGTTGTTTTTAAATTATATGATAAGAGAATATTTTGGCGTATTAAAAGACCTGTTTACCGGAAATATGTTCTGATAAACAGGTCATATTTTATTGATAGAAGGCTTTTACCCTGTCGGCAATCATATTTCCTTTTGAATAGCCGTCATCGTAGAGCTTTTTAATTTTTGACTTGTCCTTTTCAAGACGTGAAAAGCCCTGTGTGCTTTCAGGGCGTATTACGATAATCTTACCCTCTTTTTCAAGCTTTTCAAGCTTTTTTAAGGAGCGGTTATATCTTCCCGCACGTTTAAGCAAATCTTTTGAAAGTTCAGGATATTTTAAATAAGCCCTTGCAAGAGTCTTTGTTGAAGATGAAGTCTTTTTTCTGTAACCGGCTTCTCTTGTAAGTACAACGACAACCCTGTCACAGCCGTCGGCAAAGGCACGCTCATAAGGGATTGAGTCGCTTAACCCGCCGTCAAGGTAAGGTACTCCGTCCATGTAGATATAAGGAAACAGTACAGGTAAAGCGCAGCTTGCCTTAAGCAGTGTGTTAGTCTTATCTGACGGGTCAAAAAGCTTGTATTCAGACTTTCCCGTAAGTACATTTGTAACGACAGCATAAAATTCACCACCCCACGCATTATAAGCGTCATAATCAAAAGGAACAAGCTCATTAGGTATAGTTTCGTAGGAAAACTCAAGTCCGTAAATACTTCTGTTTTTGCGGTTTATCATATTGTTCATACCGATGTAGCGTTTATCATTTCTGTAATCTAAAAGGATTTTTAAATTGCGTCCCTTTTGTCCTGAAGCATATGAAACTCCGTAGGCAGCGCCAGCAGAAACACCTATCATATAGTCAGGCATGATATTGTTTTCAAGAAATGCGTCCATGACGCCGCAGGAAAATATAGTCCTGAAAGCGCCTCCCTCAAATACAATTCCCGTTTTCATGTTTTAAATCTCCATTCTGTTGTTTGCGGCAATTTTTAATTACATATTTTAATGTAACATTTCAGCCATACCATTCATAATTTGCCCCAATATACGTTATGACCAAAAAATATTGCTTTTGGCTGGCAAATTATTCATGTCGGGCGTCCGCCCTATAAAATTGATTATATAAATTGTACTTAGTGAGCAAGCTCCCACGTACAATTTGTATAATCAATTTTGCATGGCTGAACTGTTATATTTTAATACAAATTATGGATAATTTCCATATAAAAATCTTTTGGTTTATGCTATTATAGGTATAGTACAATAAAAAAGAGGAAAATTTAATGACACGTGATATTAAAGATAAGTTAATCGCTCTGTCTGAGGAAAAATACCGTAATTTTTCAAAGTCACTGATACCTGACTGCAAACCTCTGCTCGGTGTCCGCCTGCCTAAGCTTAGAAATCTTTCAAAGGAGCTTACAAAAAGCGGAGAGTGGAAGGAGTTAGTGAAAACTAATCCACAGGAGGATGAATATTTTGAAGAGGTAATGCTTCGCGGAATGTTGATTGGAAGCGGAACATCTAAGGAGAAGGATATTAAAGAGGCATTGAGGCTGTTTGATGAGTTTGTTCCGCTTGTTGACAACTGGTCTGTCTGCGATAGCTGCTGTATGTCGTTTGATATTTTTGATGATTACAGGCAGCAGGTGTGGGAGCATATACAGCCGCTTCTATATTCAAAGAAGGAATTTGAATTAAGATTAGGACTGATTACACTTTTGTCACATTTCCTTAATATTGATGAAAATGCATGTAAGATTAAGAGAAAACGTCAGGTTACATTAGATGATATTGAAAATGATGACGATGAAAAAGGAT
>JAGAJD010000032.1 GCA_017626275.1 Lachnospira sp. | reverse complement strand
CTGACGTACTCTGCTCTTTCATTTCACAGACATAACCCTTGTCATTAACCGCCTTATATACTTTATTTCTTTTATCTACCTCTTTCTCAACAAAAACGAAATTCAGATAATCAGGCTGTTTCTTAATGTATTCTGCAAGCTCCTCCTGTGAGGATTTAAAAAATCCGCTGTCCTCTATAATAATAAGACGGCGTTCCGCAAAAAACGGAAGTGTCTCCGCTATCTCCAAAACTTCCTTTACGGATATCTTATTGCCCTCAAAATACGAATAATTCATCGTATCTTCTCCTACCATGGCATTTCGCAGCTTGTCACGGTACTGCTTTTTTAAATACTCTTCCTCTCCGTAAAGTAAATATACACTTTGAAATTCATTACTCTTAATATGCTCATTAATTATTTTCATTATTTAACTAATCCTATCCGCTGACGCTTTCCAACTGATTGTCTGCATAAACAGCATTATATCACAGCATTTTAATTAATTCCACTGACGAATACTATAACTTTTCCCATCACTCCGTATTATAAGCTCTCCAAGCTCTGACGTTACAAATGTCTTTACATTATTTTCACTAAGCCTGTCCACTATCTCCTGTGACGGGTGATTGTACCTGTTATTTCTTCCGCACGATATGACCGCCGCTTCAGGCTTTACAGCCTTTAAAAATGCTTCTCCCGTAGATGTTTTAGAGCCATGATGTCCCACCTTTAATATATCAATATCAGAAAGACACCTTCTATCTGACATTGCCTGTTCCGCTTTTACTTCTGCATCTCCTGTGAGAAGCATATCAAATTCCCCGTAAGTAATCTGATATACCGCCGAATAATCGTTAGCCGAAGTATATGCATAACCTGTTTCAGGGTGCAGACATTTTATTGAAACCGTTTCTGTCCCCAGTTTGGTTCCAGCCGATGCGTACTGTATCTTAACACCTTTTTCAATCGCACAAGTCTCAAGCTTACAATAATTTTCATCTTTTTCAGAACCGTCAATCGCAGGCAAAACAAGCGTATCAATAATAAATTTATCCTGCTGTATTATCTCTAACACACCGCTTATATGATCCTCATCACTGTGACTTATAACAGCATAATCAATTTTTGATATTCCCTTTGATTTAAGCATGGGAAGCAATATATTATCAGCAAGCTGCTTCTCATTTTGACTGCCGCCATCAAAAAGATAATTTTTTCCCTCCGGCGTCATCAAAAGAATTCCGTCTCCCTGCCCGACATCAATCACATCAATTTCAAATCCGCTTTTTCTCCCTGAAAATAAGCACATCACCACAACTGCCGCCACAGGCAGAAATAACATTTTTTTAGAATATTTTATTCTTTTTGAAACTGATAATGCCACAAAAAGCAGCAAAAGCAATACATACACGGCAATCACAGTCTCACGTGGCTTACCTGTAATCACATTTGAATACGGAAGTTTTTCCGTAAAGCTGCAAAGTTCCTCATAAAATTTAAGAATATAATATGCCTGTCCTATCAGAAATTTTCCTGCCGCTATATTTATTAAGCCTGCAATTCCCGCAGCCGCCACACTTAACATCAAAAGCGACATAAGCGGAATTACAATAAGATTTAAAAGAACCGAATAAGGTGGAAATTCAGAATAACTGTATAATATAACAGGAAATGTTGTAAGATTTACTGAAATGCTGACTAACAAAGCCGAAAGCAGATATTTTACAGGCGGCAGCATTTCATCTTTAACAAATATGTTTTGTAAAACAGGATAAATAACTGCAATTCCAAGTATTGCACAAAATGACATCAAAAATCCGGAATTGTAAAGCACTTTCGGATTGTCTGTAATTATAAGTATTGCCGCCGCTGAAAGTGCTGACAGCATATCGTATGTACGCCCGATAAGCTCGGAGAGCATGATAAGCAGACACATAATTACGGCACGTACTGCTGAGACTGTGCTGCCCGTAAGAAGACCGTAAAATATAACCATAAGACTGCCGAACGAAAACGACATTGCAAAACTTACTCCCACCCTTCGCAAAAGCTTATACAGCGACATACCGATTAGAGAAATATGAAGACCGCTTATTGCGAGAAGATGCGCAATTCCATTTCTCTGATACAGTTTTTTCACGTCCTTATCAATGCTGCTCTTATCACCCAAAATTACAGATGTAAATATTCCCGCCTCTTTTTGAGGACTTATTTTTGTATATATATCGACAAGCTTTTGTCTTATATCCGAAAGATATTTATAAAGATTTTTTCTTCCCGAATCACATACTTGTATGCTTTCTGCCGACATTCTGTAATTTACCCCGATAGATTCATAATACCTTTTACTGTCAAAGCCGCCCTCATTTCGCACCTTTTCAAAGCCTTTTACAGTACCGCTGACCAGAATTTTATCACTCACTTCAAAATTATTCTCTGAGGCATATAAAATTATACCGTCTGTTTTTTCTTTGATATCCCCACAGTATATAATGCACTCATTAAGAATCACGCTGTAATAATTATCTTTTTGCGTCACCGACTTGACTTTACCGCTCACAGTCAGCTCCGGCTCATTTTCTTTAATATAGGAATCTATTGATATGGGCGATATACGCCATATGAAATAAAAATAAGATGAAACATAGATTATAAGATATAGATAACAGGACATTTTTCTGCCTGTCTGTTTACCGACTGCAATAATAACGGGAAGCAATGCCGCAAGCCCTGTTGCAAATGCAAAATCATCTGCATTAACTGCACACCATGCCGATATCGCTACTAAAACAGCCGCAAAAGTAACCGGTCTTTTTATATTTTCCTCTCTTTCCAAATACAGCAGCCTGCGGAATTACTCATTCCCACTTTTGCAGACCTACACCGCAGACTGCTATATTTTCATAATCATTCACGTGATACTATTTCCCAATTAAATGTAAATGTATTCTCAAGACTTATGCTTTCCCTGAAAGTTCTGCTTGAATCACCATTTACCATAATTTTAACAGAATCAACCGTATCCAGTTCACACAATGAATTTACAATAGAATATATAGGTATTTCATTGGAAACGTTAATCATTTCCGTTAAAAATGCCGAGTTAAAATTAACATAACATACTTTATTGCT
>JAGAJD010000031.1 GCA_017626275.1 Lachnospira sp. | reverse complement strand
GCATTTGAATTAAAGAATATAGACTTTTCTTTGGAAAAAGGGAAAATCACAGGTTTTATTGGTCGTAATGGGGCAGGAAAATCAACGACTTTGAACTCTTTACTTCATTTTGTACACCCTGATAGCGGAGAAATTTTATTTTGGGATGATGAGGTATCAATGTGTGAAATGGAAATTAAGCAGAAAATAGGCTTTGTTTCCAGTGGAATGAGTTATTATCCTAACAAAAAACTGAAAGTAGTAACTAAAGTTACAAAATCATTTTATAAGGAATGGGACGATAACGTATATCAAAATTACATTAGGGAGTTCGGACTGGACGAAAATAAGACATTTCGTCAACTTTCAATGGGAATGAAAATAAAATATGCCCTTGCCCTTGCATTATCGCATAATGCGGAGCTTCTGATACTTGATGAGCCGACAAGCGGTCTTGACCCTGTGTCACGGGAAAATCTGCTGGAGATTTTTATGAGCCTGTGCGACAGGGGGAAGACAATTCTGTTTTCTACACATATTACTTCTGATTTAGACAAGTGTGCGGATAATATAATTTACATAAGAAACGGTCACATTGTTGAGAAATCAACATTGTCAGATTTTGTGAATACATATAAGCTTGTAGAGTATAAAGAAAATGAGCTTACCAAAATGCAAGCCGGTATGCTTATCGGCAGGCGAAGAAATAAAAATGGTTATACATCTTTGGTTCATTCAGAACAGGCGGAGAGCTTTAAGGATAGGGTTTCGGAGGCCGATTTGGAGGCAATTATGGTTCATTTGGAAAGTGAGGAAGATATATGAGCAGATTATTAAAAAAAGAATTTTTATTGTCAATGCATCCTGTTACACCGCTGATGCTTTTACTTTCAACGATGGTTCTGATTCCTAACTACCCGTATACAGTTATGTTTTTCTACATGACTTTATCTGTATTTTTTACATGTATGATGGGCAGGGAAAATCATGATGTCATTTATACTATGACGCTTCCGGTAGCAAAAAGCAGCATTGTAAAGGCAAGGATTACCTTTGTAGTAATTTTAGAACTCTTTCAAATGCTTTTGATTATTCCGTTTTCTATACTACGTCAGAGCCTTAATCCAATGGGGAATGAAGCCGGAATTGATGCAAATATTGTGCTGTTAGCGGAAGGTTTTCTGCTCTTTGGAATTTTTAATCTGATATTTTTTGGCAGTTATTATAAAAATGTAGATAAGGTGGGTATCAGTTTTGTCAAGGCAACGGTTGTATTTTTTATTTTGGTGGCGGCAGACGTAATATGTACTCATGCAGTGCCTTTTGTAAGGGATTGCCTGGATACACCTGATTCGCAGTATCTGGGATATAAGCTGGTCACACTGGCAGCAGGCATGGCGGTGTATATAATATTGACAATACTGGTGTGCCGGATTTCAATAAAAAATTTTGAAAAGCAGGATTTATAGTAAATATTTAATGTAAGACATTTTTTCTTTGACAAATATGTAAAAAAAAGTTATCTTAAATATAGAAATATTTTTATTTTAGATTGCTTATAAGCAGGAACAGGAGGAAAAATGGAAAAGGTACATAAAGCCAATCTATGGGTGATTTTTGTTTGTGTTTTGACAATGACGGTGACTACTGTTATGTCTTATGAAGTGTCATTTAAAACCATAAAGGGGTGCAGTGTTTTATGGCTTACGCTGATAGTGGTTGTTGTGGCATCATTTTTAAAAATCAGTGATTTTGCAAAGGCACTTGTGATTGTATTGTTACCGTCATATGCGGTGTTGCTTTATTCAGGCTTATGCGGAGGTAACTCAGTTGCATTTATTGCAAACTTTATTACACTTGGCATGGCTGTCAGGTATTTTGATAAGAAGATTATTAAGTATTATACAATTCCTTTTTTGGCAGTGAGTGTGCTGTGTTTATTCATTAATTATAATATTATTGATGATACTTTTGATGGTGCTGTTTCAAAGCTCTGTATGTTTGCTGCATGTGCTGTACTGCTTTATCTGGGAACGAAGTTTGGTGAAAAGAAGATTAATCAGGCACAGGAAGCTTTAGAGACTGTGAAGCATAACAGCGTTGTTGCCAATAAGATTGCGGACAGCCTTAATGTAGAGATTATAGATTGTGGAAAACAGGTAAAAGAGGTAACCATACATGCGGAGTCAGTAAAGGCTTCTGCTGAACAGATGGAGCAGGTAGTTGATGAGTCCAGCAGGGCGGTACAGACTGTAAGTGAGAAGCTTAATATGGCAAAGACGCATATTGATAAAAATTATTCTTATGCGCAGCAGTTGGAGCAGAGCTTTGCCGAGGTAAACAGTGCAGTAACTACCGGTAATGAAGAGGCAAAAACGGTACAGAGTTCTATGCTTGAAATGTCAGAAACAGTAGGGAATGCCAGTGATGCAACTTCAAGTCTTTTAGAGCAGATGGAAAAGATTTCGGGAATTTTGAATGACATTAATTCGATTGCTGGTCAGACGAATCTTTTGTCTTTGAATGCTTCAATTGAAGCGGCAAGGGCAGGCGAGCATGGAAAAGGTTTTGCAGTTGTGGCAGATGAGATTCGTGCGTTATCTGAGGACAGCAGGAAATCAGCCAACAGTATTAAAGAGATTATTATGATGCTGACAGAAACAGTAAACAGTGTAGTAGAGAAGATATCGGCAGGTGCGGCAGCGGCAAAGGAAAGTTCTGAGCAGATTGAAGATTTAATACGCAAGCTTGAGGCTGTAAACCGTTCGGCAGAGGATGCTACTGTTATTGTAAAGGAAGAATATGATATTATTGGCAAGGTAAAGAGTGAATTTGATGATATTCAGGAAGAGTTGGATACCGTTGCAGCAACTTCAGAGGAAAATGCGTCTATGGTTGCTGAAATCAGCAATAATATTGTAAATCAGACAGATTATGTATTAAAGCTTTCGGATTCTATTGACAATTTAAAGGAGTCCTCTCAGAAATTGGAAGAACATTTTAACGAGTAAATTTGTGCAACCGTTGAATCTACAGGAATGTGGGTTCAACGGTTGTTTGATTGTATAAAGAATTACAGCTTAAAAGCTACAAAAACCAACGAAAACTAACAACGAAAAGTAATAGATAAATATAGGCGGAATTGGTATAGTTAATAAAGAAATATTTTCAAGTGTGTTTTTAAAGAACAGACATAAAGAAGCTATGACAAAATAATGGAATATGATATGGCTAAAAAATAATTAGGTGGATTGGAATTATATGAATAAAAAATATGTCACATATATAGTTATAATAAGTTTATTGTTGGTTTGTATTGGAACAGCGTATGCAGGCAGGTCATTTGAACAGGAAAAGTTACGTCAGGAAAGCAAACTGCAAAAAATCAATGAAGCTTATAACGGAAGAGACAGTTTTTTTGTTGCTTCGTGGAGTGAAAATCGTGCCTATGAATATGCAGTAGCAGATGATACAGAGCAAACAATTACATGCATATATACACAATTAAAGAGACCTGATGAGGTAACATTAACGAGTGAGTATATGATAAAAGAGTCGGAAGTGCTTGAAAAGATTCCTGAAAAGTTCAGTATATACTATTTTAAGACAGGAAATCAAAACTATGTTTTGCCGGAACTTTCAGAATCTAAAATTAAAAGTACGATAATTGGTTTATAACAGAGAGGGAGTGGGAGATATGTCAGAAAATATTTTAACAATTTTAATGTGGCTTGTTTTTATATTGTTATTTTGCATCAGATATGTATTGCCTTTAGCGGTAGCAGCGGTGGGAATATATTTTGTAAAAAAAGAAAAAAGATATGGGTACATATTGCTGATAGCGGGTGTTTTAATTGAGGTAATCAGTATTGTAATGGCTTTATTATAAATAGTAGGGGAAATGGGAATGAAAAAACAAATAATTATGGTCAGTATATTATTATTACTTAATTTAATTATGATGGCAGCAGGAATATTGGGAGAGTTTTCAGTAAATGTAAAAATATTAATATTGCTTTTGTTTTACATTTTTAATATGGTAATAACGCTTATTATAAGGAATATTTACAATAAAAATAAGAAAACAAAAATTGGTGAAAGAAGCTGACAACATGGATTTAAGAATATTACAATCCATTTTTACAATAGGAGAAATCACAGCGGTTGAAATCAAACGTGTGACAATGCGATTGAATCTTACTGTTTTTGTGCAACCGTTGAATCTACAGGAATGTGGGTTCAACGGTTGTGTCTCTAATAATGGGAGAAAATATATAAATCTCCTCGAATCTGTATACGTTGAATATCTTTTTTTCGATAAGTCTGAATAATATAATGCTTTTTCTTATCAAATATAATTGAAATTCGTTTACTGTAAGAATATGCAGGGGAATCATATTCATTTATAACCAGAGAGGCTTTATACTGCTTTTTAAGCTTCCAAATGTCCATAAGTCCTATTCCGCTTCCGCCTTTTCCGTCATATGTTGTATGTGGCTTTAATCCAAAGTCTTGAAATATTTCTGTCTGAAATTGTTTTCCACTGTCTGAAACTTCCACAATAAAGCTGTTTTGAAGCTGCCCGAATTTGACAAGAATCTTTTTAACAGGAGTGTCAGTGACAGCGATTAAAGCATTTTCTATCAAATCTGCGAGCAGATGAGAAAGGTCTTTTTCGGAAATTGCCTGTGTTGCTATTGTCTTTATATTATCACAAATACTAACTTCAAAATTAATGTGTTTTTGTGCAGCTTTTTGCAGCATAAGTGACAGGACGGCATCAATCGCACACATACCTGTAGTGGGTAGTGGCTGTCCACCTGTCTGATATTCAGTGAGTATATGTTGTCTGTCATGAGACATGGTCTGCAAATGTTGAGAGAGGGCAATTCCTTGTTGTTTTAGCTCGTCTGATGAGAGATTATTCCTGTTCTGTAAAAATGTGTTTACAGCAAGCTCCATAGCCGGAATGAGTTTGTTGTCTTTATGAATAATCTGTGCCAATGTGTCGTTGTTTTCCCGCAGTTTAGCAATTTCGCTTTCTTTTTTGATAATCTCATTTTTTAATGACTCTATTTCAAATTGTTGCAGCTTTCTGCGGTAATTTCTTGTTATGACAGCACGCCACCATGAGATTAAGAGGAGGGTGAGGGGGAAAATTAATAATAAAGGTATTGCAAAAGGTAGGTAATTGTCATCTGTAATAGTTACAATACTTGCAATAATATAGCAAATTAATATGAGTAAGCTAATAAATACTCCTATATTATTTGTTTTAAGCTGATATAGAAACCTTCACGGTGGAGGAGTCCCGGCAGGTGCTGGAGGCGGGTAAGAAGTACGGCCTGACGCCGAAGATCCACGCCGACGAGATCGAGGCCATCGGCGGCAGCCAGCTGGCCGG
>JAGAJD010000030.1 GCA_017626275.1 Lachnospira sp. | reverse complement strand
CTCTGGAATCTGTATATCGAACTCATCTTCAATTCCCATTATAATCTGGAAAATATCAAGTGAATCTGCTCCCAAATCCTCTACAAATGTAGTTTCCATTGTGATAGTATCAGGCTCCACATTTAATACATCTGCAATAATTTTCTGTAACTTTTCAAACTCCATAATCAAATTCCTCCTAATATATATTTTGATGTTGATACATATGGATTGCTGTTATCTATTAATCCAGTTTTTCTTCTGAAATAGAAGCAATAATTTTATCATTAATCTTTTCCCGTTTAAACTTTACGCACTGCAAAACAGAGTTCTTAACCTCCATAGCCTTAGCATTGCCGTGAGTCTTAACGACAAGACCGTTAAGACCGATTAACGGAGCACCGCCATACTGCTTGGCATCAAAAGATTTCATAGTGTCTTTTAAAGCGCCTTTGATAAGCAGGGCGCCAATTTTTGTCTTTAAGCTTGACATTAACGTCTGCTTTACCTTGGATAAGAGCATTTTGGCTGTTCCCTCATAAAGCTTTAATATAACGTTTCCGACAAAAGCATCACACACAATAACATCTGCATCGCCGTTTGGAATATTACGGGCTTCGATGCTTCCGATAAAGTTAATGTCACTACATTCCTTTAAGAGAGGATACGTTTCTTTTACAAGCTGGTTGCCCTTTTCTTCCTCCAAACCGACATTAACAATCGCAACTCTCGGATTCTTAATTCCCATGATATTTTCCATATATATAGAGCCCATCTTAGCCCACTGGACAAGAAAAGACGGACGGGAATCCACATTTGCGCCGCTGTCCACAAGAATTGATACACCCTTTGCCGTAGGTATTAAAGGTGCCATAGGAGGACGTTCTACGCCTTTAATTCTTCCGACTATAACCTGTCCGCCTACCAATATAGCGCCTGAACTGCCGGCTGAAACAAATGCGTCTGCCTGTTTTTCCTTAACAAGATTAAGTGCTTTAACCATTGAAGAATCTTTTTTTCGTCTGATTGCCATAACAGGAGGCTCGCCTGTCTGTATAACATCAGGAGCATCAATAACTTCTATCTGCCCCTTATTGTATTTATACTTGGAAAGCTCTGCCTCAACATCAGCCTGTCTTCCTACTAATTTTACAACAACGCCGCTTTCTTCATTCACGGCTTCCACTGCACCCTTTACAATCTCACCCGGTGCGTTATCACCGCCCATTGCATCAAGTGCAACAATTACTTTCTCTGCCACTGATTATAACCATACCTTTCCAAAAGTCTTCTACCTGCTAATATACTATATATTTAAAGATAAATCAAGGATATAAAAGAATCCTGCAAAGCAGGATTCTCCGCCTGCGGCGGGTTGCTTAAGCAACATAATTCAGCTCCGCCGCAGTGCGAACCCCCGGAGGGTTTTTATCATATAGGAAACACAGTTTCCTATATGATAAAAAAATCAAGGGCAGCAATCTGCAAACCCTTGACATTACCTGCCGTTAAAATTAATCAACAGCAATGATTTCTTTTTTGTTATATGATCCGCAAGACTTGCAAACTCTGTGAGGCATCATTAAAGCACCACACTTGCTGCACTTTACAAGGTTTGGAGCGCTCATCTTCCAGTTTGCTCTTCTCTTGTCTCTTCTTGCTTTTGAAGATTTATTCTTTGGACAAATTGACATGGTTACACCTCCTTAAAATTGTTTAAAATATCTTTGAAAACAGACATTCTTGGATCCAGGGACGCCCTGTCACAACCACATTCTCCCTGATTCAGATTTGCACCGCATTTAAGGCAGAGACCTTTACAGTCTTCCTTACAAAGCGTCTTACCCGGAATCAACAAAAAGATTTCGCCGAAAACAAGTTTATCCACGTCTAGGTTGTATCCATCAATATAGTCTTTTTCTTCATCATCTTCTACCATGCCGGAATCTTCTTTTATATCTATTTCTCTGTCAATATCAAAACAGATATCTGTCTGAACAGGTTCTAAGCAACGGTCACACGGAATAGACAAAGCCACATAACCATTACCTGTTATATGAAGCTTATTCTTACCAATGCGGGTAATCAAAAGCTCAACCGGCTTCTTAGCGATAATATCATATTCCGCAACAGCATATTTAAAGACATTCATCTCAAGCTCTGCAGAAACGCTTATCTCTTCCTTTGTACCTGATAAAAGATTTCTCAAATCAATCAGCATAATTGTCTCCAATTCTACTTGATAAATATGAAAAAACACAATAAATAATTATGTATTTTTCACACTTTGTCTATTATACGCACACTAAAAGTATTTGTCAATAAAATTATTCAAATTTTTACTGTGATAAGTAACCTTCTGTCAATTAGGAGCTGCCGGTAAAGACTGCTGCGTATAATCCGAACCGCTGTGAACACCTGTTGTAGTCTGCTGCCCCGTACTGTTTTGAGCTCCCGTGGTATTCCGGGTGTCCTGCGTACTTTGGGCATTTGCAGTGCTTTGCGTACTCTGTGTACCTTGTGTATTCTGCACGCCGGTTGTCGTCTCGGCAGTCTCATCTGTTACGGTAACATAACGATAATATTCTAAATTAGTACCAAAGCTGTCGTTCAGATAATATTTAATCAGGTAAACTCCCGGAGTTGAAGTATCTACGCTTCCCACTGCGGTAATATATGAAGTAATGTCATTTCCGTTTATATCCTTTGCATATACTCCTGCCCACATATCAAAAGGTTCATTCAAAGCAACCGTACAGTCTCTTGTACCCGTCATATAATTAATTTTAGTGTTTACGACATTACTGTTGGCATTGCTTGCAGCTTCTTTATCAGTCGGATCAAAACGTGCATTTTCTGCCAGTGTTTCCAATTCCTTAAGCTCACTGCCAAGCTTTTCCTCCGAATCCTCATATACTCTTACCACTGTATTTAAACCGCAGTTTTCATATATCCATTTTGCATCGCCTGCAGCAAGCGAAACGCAACCGGCAACAGCTTCCTTTCCCAACTGATTATAAGCCTTAACTATCAGCTCTGTAACGTCCTGCTGTGTATAAGGT
>JAGAJD010000029.1 GCA_017626275.1 Lachnospira sp. | reverse complement strand
TTAAATCAGGTAGAATGGGTACATATGGTTGATAATACGGAAATTGCGGACTTTCTTTCGGGAGGGGAGGTTCGCATATTAGTCCTGTAAAAGCGGCATTAGAGCGTGGTCTTGTATATAATTTTCATCAGGATACACCTGTAACAAAGCCTGATATGCTCCATTCAGTCTGGTGTGCAGTGAACCGTATTACAAGGAAAGGACAGAAAATCGGAAGCGACCAGTGCATTAGTGTATATGACGCTTTGAAGGCAGTTACAATTAATGCCGCATACGAATATAAAGAGGAAGATAAAAAAGGTTCTTTAGAAACGGGAAAGCTGGCAGATATGGTAATCTTAGATAAAAACCCGTTAAAGACAGAACCTATGTGCATTAAAGACATTCAGGTTTTGGAAACAATTAAGGAAGGCAGTACAGTTTATCCGGCAAAATAATTTTATATTATTTTAAACCAACACTTTGTTTTTTTCGTATAAAGAAACAGAGAACAGGAAATATCCGTAATTGTTTTTGAAAACGTGATGTCTGCAAATGGCAGATGATAAATAGTCCCAGGGCAGTTAGTTTTTTATAAACTGCTTTGGGACTTATTTTGTGTGGTGCTGACAACAGTCAGGCGGCAAATCCAATCATAAAACAGAGCCTTATTTCTTCCTGCAAAACAAAAGCAGAAATTTATCACAAAGAAGACAGTTAAGGCAATCAGCAATGATACTGATACCACAGATAAAATTTCAAGCTGTTTTGTATGTACATTAGAAAGCCGCATTAGTATAGTGATTATGTAATAAGGACTCGGAATAAGCAAAAGGTGCAGAATAGCGTTTCTTGCAAGAAGCGCAAAAATTCCTGCCCGTTTTTGGGTTTTAGCTTTAACAATCCTTATATTTACTAAAAATTTTCCTAAAGAAACTCCGGAAAATAAAATTGTCGTAACTGAAAAATATAAAAAGGCACACAGCGGGAAGAAGAAAAAGCAGACAAACTGCGGCAGCTTCTGTGAAACCGGAGTGCCTGATATGGCAGTGCTGATAAGCAGAACAACAGCGTAGTCTGCAAGAAGTGCGAGAATACGTCTGAAAGACGATACCTCCTCGCCGCGTTTGTATGCAATTTCATCAAGACGCTGTCTGCTCGGCAAAAAGAAGAGAAGTGCAGGCGTGATTACAAAACCTAACATTCCTCCAAGTGTGTTGCATATTAAATCATCAACCTCAAAAAAGCGGTACGGATAAGGGTATATTCCATACAGTCCGCTTAACTGCGTAATCTCAAAGAACAGACTGTAAAGAAACGAAAGCAGCAATACCTGATACCACTTGCGGTTAAAATAGTATCTTAAATAAACTCCGAAAGGTAGTAACAAAAGAATATTGAAAGCAATCTGTAAGAAATCGGGGCTTGTGAAAGCCGCCACGTAAGTACTTGGGTTAGTTATATCAAACTCACAGCCTGACAGCCATCTTTTTACTGCGTCAAACGGAACTAAAAGTACCGTTGCACTTTCGGGCGTAACAGCGTCAATCGCAGGAAGCGGCAGGATTGTCATAAAATATGATGTAAGCATATAGAAAATAAAAGTATAAACTATTCCGGTTCTAAGCAGTAAAATTGAGCCGTATTTATTATACTGGCGTATAACATACGGAAGTGTAAAAATAAGCGCAAGAACCGGAAAAAGATAACAGGCTGCAAGAATCGGTTTAAGGTAAATACTCATCGTTTGTTCCTCTCAAAATTTATATAACAGTATCATTATAATAACACTAAGGATATGTGGACGCAAGAATAGTGTAAGTATTGTATACAAAGGGTTCACAAATTCACATCGCTATGGTATGATATCCAAAGAATCAGCGAGGAAAGAGGAACAATGGAAAATATATATGAATATCTTAAAAATAATTATTTAATCTGCGATGGTGCGTTTGGAACATACTATGCAGAAAAATATAATACAAAGGAACTGCCTGAATCGGCAAACCTGACAGCACCCGAAAGAGTGCTTGCGATACATAAAGAGTATGCAGAGGCAGGGGCAAAGCTTATAAGAACAAACACATTTGCAGCAAATGCGGATACATTAAAGGTTGAAAAGGCATTGCTTACTGAAAATATAAAGGCGGCGTGCCGGCTGGCGTCAGAGGCAGCAGATGGAAAAGCATATGTTGCGGGTGACATAGGACCAATAACCGTAAACGGTTTGGAACAGAAAGAGCAGCTTGCACAGCAGTATATTGAAATATGTAAAGTTTTTGAGCAATGTAGAACAGACGCAGTAGTATTTGAGACATTTTCAGATATGGAGGATATTCTTCCTGCCATTTCTTATTTAAAAGAGAATACCGGTATTTTTGTGATTGTTCAGTTTGCCGTAAGCCAGTACGGATACAGCAGTGCCGGACTTAGTATCAGAAGATTGTTTGAGGAGGCAGAGAAAAGTCCTGTTGATGCATTCGGTTTAAACTGCGGTGTTGGTCCGGGACATATGTATAGTCTGTTTGCGGCCGCGGATTTAAAAACTTCTAAATATATTACGGCTCTGCCAAATTCAGGCTATCCGCATAATATAAGCAACAGAATGGTATACGCTTCCGACAACAGGGAATATTTTGCAGGCAGGGTTTCGGAAATCATGAGGCTGCGTGCAGATATCGCAGGCGGCTGCTGCGGAACACGACCTGAACATATTAAGTGTCTGTCTGAAAAAATGGCAGGTGAAAAAAGACCGTTAAGAATCGTTGAAGAGGCAGCGCAGAAGGAAAAACAGACACCGAAAGATAATGCTTTTTATAAGAAGAAACAGCTTACAGGAGAAAAGCTAATTGCAGTAGAGCTTGCACCGCCGTTGGGAAGTGATGACGCAAAGCTTATGGAAGCAGCCCATTCATTAAAGAAAAGCAATGTAGATGTACTCACGTTTCCTGATTCGCCGTCAGGCAGAACAAGAGCTGATTCAATCCTTATGGCGGAAAAGGTTGCAAAAGAGACAGGAATGTGCGTTATGCCGCATCTTTGCTGCCGTGACAAAAACTCTATTGCTATTCGTTCACAGCTTTTGGGCGCACATATGAACGGAATCGACAATTTTCTTGTTATTACGGGAGACCCTGTTCCGTCACTGGCAAGGCAGACTGTAAAGGCTGTGTTTAACTTTGATTCAGTAGGGCTTATGAATATAATTCAGGACATGAATGTTGAGCAGTTTGCAGCGTCTCCGATAGTTTTCGGCGGGGCAATCAATCAGTACCGCAGGAATCTTGACATTGAGATAGAGCGTATTCGCAGGAAAATGCAGATGGGAGCAACATTTTTCTTTACACAGCCTGTTTTTTCACAAAAGGGTGCAGATATAATAAAACATATTAAGGAAGAGACAGGAGCGCGTATTCTGTGCGGAATTATGCCGCTTGTAAGCCGTAAAAATGCAATGTTTATGAAAAATGAAATGACAGGAATTGAAATAGAAGACGAAATTATTGCAAGATATATGTGACCACAATGAATGACGAGCTTGACAGAAAGTGCGTTACCGAGCTGCTCGGAGATTTTCCCGAGCGTGTCTATCC
>JAGAJD010000028.1 GCA_017626275.1 Lachnospira sp. | reverse complement strand
GGCAACGGATTATGTAACTTCTCCGATAACGCCAAACGGAAAGATTGTTTTTGGTGTGATTTTAGGTATTTTAACATTTATTTTCAGAATGTTCGGCGGTTCAGCAGAGGGTGTTTCTTATGCGATTATCTTCTCTAACCTGTTAGTACCGTTAATTGAGAAGGTTACAGTACCAAAGTCATTCGGTAAAAAGAAACCTGAAAAGGAGGCTGCTTAAGTATGAATAAGATTGTAAAAGATGCACTGATATTATTTGCGATTACGCTTGTGGCAGGTATCCTTCTTGGAGGTGTCTACGAGATAACAAAAAATCCTATTGCCGAGCAGAATGAGAAGGCAAAGCAGAAGGCTTATAAAGAGGTTTTGACAGAAGCCGATACTTTTGAAGCGATAAGCGGAGATGCTTATTCAGAGAGCAATATTACTGCGACATTTGCAGATTTGTTAAAATCAGATTCTGAAAACTATGAAGCTGATGAGATTACAGATGTTGTTGCCGGAATTAAGGACGGTAAGGTTGTCGGTCTTGTTGTGACAGTAGTTGCAGGAGACGGTTATGGCGGAGACATTAAGTTTTCAATAGGCGTTTCTTCTGAAGGAAAATATATGGGAACCTCCATTTTATCAATCGGTGAAACTGCCGGACTTGGTATGCGTGTAAAGACAGATCCGTCATTCCTTTCACAGTTTAAAGATGCAGTGACTGATAAATTTATTCTTGTAAAGGACGGTTCAGGTGCTGCGGCAGGAGATGAAAAGATTGACGCAATAAGCGGTTCAACCGTTACTTCAAAGGCAGTACTTCGCGGTATTAATGCTGCTTTGCTTGCATACAAGTCTGTTTATGAAGCTAATGTTATTACAGTAGGAGGTGTTACAGTTGAATAAATGTGTTGAAAGACTTTATAACGGCTTAATTAAAGAAAATCCAACCTTTGTTTTAACACTTGGTATGTGTCCTACACTTGCCGTTACAACATCAGCCATTAATGGTATTGGTATGGGATTATCTTCAACAGTCGTTCTTGTAATGTCGAATTTAATGATATCATTACTTAGAAAAGTAATTCCTGATGGCGTGAGAATGCCGGCGTTTATCGTAATTGTTGCGTCATTTGTTACAATGGTACAGTTTCTTATGCAGGGCTATCTGCCTGAACTTTACGATTCACTGGGAATTTATATTCCGCTTATTGTTGTAAACTGTATTATTCTTGGACGTGCAGAGGCATATGCTTCAAAGAATCCGGCGCTTCCGTCTGTATTCGACGGTCTGGGTATGGGACTTGGATTTACATGTGCAATTACAATTCTCGGTGCAGTCAGAGAGCTTATCGGTTCAGGTACAATTTTAAGCACAGGAAGCTCAGCGTTAGTAAAGATTCCTGAGAGCGTTTACACACCTGCAAGTATTTTTACACTTGCGCCGGGTGCGTTCTTCGTTCTTGCAATATGTATTGCTATTATGAACAGGATTAAGGCTAAACATGGCATGGAGCCTGCAAAGGTGCCCGATTACTGCACAAAGGACGGAAGCTGTGCGTCATGTTCCAATACAATGTGCGGCGGAAAAGCATTTGCTTCATCAGAAGATAAAAAGGAAGCTTAAGGGAGGAGACGAAATATGAATTTATTGATTATCGCAATCGGAGCTGCACTCGTTAATAACGTAGTGTTGAGCCAGTTTTTAGGTCTGTGTCCTTTCCTTGGTGTATCAAAAAAGATTAACACAGCCGCAGGTATGGGTGGCGCAGTTATCGGTGTCATTACTATTTCATCTGCAATCTGCAGTCTGATTTATGACTTTATACTGACGCCGTTAGATTTGACATATTTAAATACGATTGTATTTATTCTTGTTATCGCTTCACTGGTTCAGTTTGTAGAAATGTTCTTAAAGAAGACTTCTCCGTCACTTTATGAGGCATTGGGTGTATATCTTCCTTTGATTACAACAAACTGTGCTGTGCTTGGTATTGCTTTGACTAATGTACAGAACGGCTACAATTTAATCGAGTCCGTTGTGGCAGGTTTTGGTACGGCAGTAGGTTTTACGATTGCTATTGTTATTATGGCAGGTATTCGTGAAAGAATTGAATTTAATGATGTTCCTGAAAACTTTAAGGGTATGCCTATTGTTCTTTTAACAGCAGGACTTATGTCTATTGCATTCTTTGGATTTGCAGGAATTTTATAGGAGGAAAAGAAAATGACAGGTATTATTATAGCAGCAGCAGTAGTTGGCGTTGTGGGATTGATACTGGGACTTTTCCTTGGTGTAATGGGTAAGAAGTTTGCAGTAGAGGTTGATCAGAAAGAGATTGATGTCAGAGCTGAATTACCGGGTAATAACTGTGGCGGCTGCGGATACGCAGGCTGTGATGCACTGGCTAAGGCTATTGCGGCAGGTCAGGCAGAAGTTGGTGCATGTCCTGTCGGCGGTGAGCCGGTTGCGTCAAAGATTGCAGCTATTATGGGTGCAGAAGTTGGCGACAGTGTAAAAATGACAGCGTTTGTAAAATGTGCGGGCGACTGTGAGAAGGCTAAGGAAAATTACAAATATGCAGGCGTAGAAGAATGTACAGTTATGCCGTTTGCGCCGAATGGCGGTTCAAAGGCGTGTACCTATGGCTGTATGGGATACGGTTCATGTGTTAAGGCATGTCCGTTTGATGCAATTCACATTGTAAACGGTATTGCGGTAGTAGATAAGGAAAAATGTAAGGCATGCGGTAAGTGTGTTGCTACATGTCCGCGTAAGCTTATTGAGCTTATTCCGTATGACAGCAAATATGCCGTTCAGTGTGCTTCTAAGGATAAGGGTAAAGATGTGCTGGCAGCATGTTCTACCGGTTGTATCGGTTGTATGATGTGTACAAAACAGTGTGAGTTTGGAGCAATCACTGTTGAGAATAACATTGCACATATTGATTATGAGAAATGTACAGGTTGCGGCAAGTGTGCCGAGAAATGTCCAAAGAAGATTATTAAGCTTCAGAAGTAATAAAATTGTAGGATAGAAAAATCCGTCGGGTTATAAAATTTAAAGCCCGACGGATTTTTTAGTTATGTTGCTTAATGTAGTAATATAATACTTCCTAAAATACTCCCAGGGTAGTATATGAAAATCTTTTCTGTGGTAATACAATGGTGTAAATAAAAAAATGCGAGGTGCATGGAAATAGGAAAGGTTGGTGTATGCAAATGAATGGAGCGGCAATATTAGGATTTATAGCTTGTTTTTTTGTTATTATCTTGGGGATTGCGACTGACGGAGGAATACAGACGGTAATAGGTTTTTTACATATTCCTTCAATGCTTGTAACTTTTGGAGGAGCATTTCTTGCGGTGCTTGCCT
>JAGAJD010000027.1 GCA_017626275.1 Lachnospira sp. | reverse complement strand
GGAGAGACAGAAAAGCAGAATGCTGAATTATTAACAGGTGGGGAAGCTTATACAGGAGAAGATACACGGGGAGATATTCAGAATGGGGATGCTGTTGCCGAAGACACTCTTTTTACGGATACACAGGAAGAGCTTGATTTTGAAGAGACAGCTGTTTTACATGAGGAAGCGGCAGGGCTTGAAGATATAACTCAGGACGAAGATACATTTGGGCTTGAAGAAACTTATGAGGCACAGGATACATTTGAATTAGAAAATGGATCTGAAACTGATGTTATGTCAGAGCTTGAAGATATGACTGAAGCAGGAGATACCGAAGAACTTGGCAGCATTACTGAAGCAGGTGGCGACGGTGATTTTGCTGCAGCACGTGAGGAATTGTTTGAGGTGCAGCCTGATGATTTTATGGAGGCAGGCATTGTTCAGGAGAATACTAATCAGGGCAAGAATGGAAAATTCAACAGATTCAGAAAATCCGCTAATAAAGATAAATCAGAAAAACAGGCGGAAAGAAAGCCGGGAGCGGCAAATAAGGTTTTTGGAAAGCTTACGGGAAGTATTAAATATAAGTTAGTAGGGGCTTTTATTATACCTGTAATTCTGATTATTATATTGGGTGTAGTTTCCTATACAACAGCTAAGAATGCGATTTGTAAAAGCTATACGGAATCCTCTCAGTCTACGATTAATAAGACTGCGGATTATTATGACCTGATGTTTGCCAACGTAAAGGCAGTTGCTACGGATTTGGTAAATGACTCTACAATGCAGGAATATTATTCAGGTCTTTATGCAGCAGATCCTGTAAAAGAGTCAAGTACATATTCAACTCTTAGAAGCAGCCTGTCATCAACTACTTTAGGTAATAAGGCAATAGCGAATGTTTACATTTTTGGTTCTTACGGAAAGGCGATGTATACATTTACACCACAGTATTCTGATACAGAAGCATATCAGAAGGTTAAGAATACTGAAGAAGGTAAGTTAATTGATAAAAAGAGAACTACATGGTTTTCAAAGAGAGAAACTCTTGATAGTGAAGCGGGATTTGCTTCTTATTCAGTTAGCTTTGCAAGACAGCTTGTCGGAACTTCAAAAAAAGGCGTAGGATATATGTTCTTTGATTTGGATGTTGATTATGTTACTAATCCGCTTACGGAAGTTGATATGGGGGCAAAGAGTATTATTGCTTTGATTGCACCTGATAACGGAGAAATTGTAGTATCTAATTACAAAGATATAGAAGAAAATACACAGTACTTTGTTGGGCAGGAATTCCTTACATCAGCTCTTGAGGCAGAAGAAGAGAGTGGTAATACATATGTTAAATATGATGGTAAGAAGCAGTTGTTTATGTACTCAAAGATGGATGATGGATTTGCAGTATGTGCATTAATTCCTGAGAGTGAAATTGTATCGCAGGCAAGTAAGATTGCGGTGGTAACTGTTACGGTTGTTGTGCTTGCATTTATTGTGGCATTGGTAATAGGCGGACTTCTGGCTGCTAATATAAGCAGTACAATCAGAAAGATTATGGCAAAGTTAGAGCTTGCGGCAGCAGGAGATTTAACAGTTCATGTTGATATTAAGAACAAAGATGAATTTGGTACATTAGCAGCAAGCACAAACAGCATGATTGATAATGTGAAGCAGCTTATTGAAAAGACTAAGAATGTATCCGAGAAAGTTGATATATCGGTAGAAACGGTGAGTGAGAGTGCAAGGCAGCTTCTTTCAGAGACAAAGGAGATTACATCGGCCATTGAAGCGATTGAGCAGGGTGTTGTACAGCAGGCAGAGGATTCTGAGGACTGCTTAAGACAGATGGACGATTTGTCGGATAAGATTAATATTGTATCAGAGAATTCTGATAAGATTGCAAGGATTGCTGATGAGACAACTGAGATTGTTGAGAGCGGTATCGTTTCTATTAACGAGTTGAAAGAGAATACCGGAAGTACTGTTGATATTACACATCAGGTTATCGAAGAGATTCTCAAATTAAAGGAATCATCAAAGTCTATCGGAAATATTGTAGCCGCAATTAATGAAATTGCGGAGCAGACTAATCTTCTTTCATTAAACGCTTCTATTGAGGCGGCAAGAGCAGGTGAAGCAGGAAGAGGTTTTGCGGTAGTAGCAGCAGAGATTCGTAAGCTGGCAGAACAGTCTGTGGATTCAGCTAATGAGATTAATAAGATTATTGAGGACATTAACGATAAGACTAATGATACGGTTAATATTGCAAGAAAAGCTGAGGACGTAGTTGAAGTACAGGGCAAATCTTTAGAGAATGCGTCACAGGTATTTGGACATATTCAGGATAAGTTTGAAGAATTAGTGAGCAACCTGAATAATATTACAGGCGGTATTGAGAGAATTGCCGGTGCCAAGGCACAGACAATAGATTCTATTCAGAGTATTTCAGCAGTATCTGAGGAGACTGCTGCGGCATCTGAAGAGGTTACCGAGACTGCAAACAGACAGCTTAGTGCAGTGGAAGAGCTTAATAATGCGGCAGAAGATTTAACAGCTAATTCACAGCTATTGTCAGAAGCCATTGACTTATTTAAGGTTTAATTATAAACTTATACAATAAAGAATTAAATGGCTTATTATAAGCCATTTAATTTTTAATATAATATACAAAATAAAAATCGGAGGTTATATTCATGTATTCATTTAATGAAGTATCCGGATTTGATCCGGAACTTGCAAAGGCAATGGACGATGAACTGGCAAGACAGAGAAGCCACATCGAACTTATTGCTTCAGAAAATCTTGTAAGTAAGGCGGTTATGGCAGCTATGGGAAGCCCGCTTACGAATAAGTATGCAGAAGGGTATCCGGGAAAGAGATATTACGGCGGCTGTGAATATGTTGATGTTGTAGAAAATCTTGCAATCGAGAGAGCTAAACAGTTATTTGGCTGTGAATATGCAAATGTTCAGCCACATTCAGGCGCACAGGCAAACCTTGCAGCATTTTTTGCAATGGTAGAGCCGGGAGATACTGTTATGGGAATGAGCCTTGACTGCGGCGGTCATTTATCACACGGTTCACCTGTTAATATTTCAGGAAAGTATTTTAATATTGTACCTTACGGAGTAACTGCTGACGGTTTTATCGATTACGAAGATGTGTTAAGAATCGCAAAAGAATGTAAGCCGAAGATGATTATTGCAGGTGCAAGTGCTTATGCAAGAACTATTGACTTTAAGAAGTTCAGAGAAATCTGTGATGAGGTTGGAGCTTATCTTATGGTAGATATGGCACATATTGCAGGTCTTGTAGCAGGCGGCGCTCACCCAAGCCCGATTCCTTATGCAGATGTTGTTACAACAACAACTCATAAGACACTTCGCGGACCAAGAGGCGGTATGATTTTAAGTTCAGCAGAAGCAGCAGACAAATTTAAGTTTAACAAGAGCGTATTCCCTGGTATTCAGGGCGGACCTTTAATGCATGTAATTGCAGGTAAGGCAGTATGCTTAAAGGAAGCTTTAGACCCAAGCTTTAAGACATATGCACAGAATGTTGTAAAGAATGCGTCAGCACTTTGCAACGGACTGATGATTTTTGCCATTGCTGTGTTGGCGTTCTTCCGAGGCGACCTGCTGGCGGCAATCTTTGCAAAGGATGCACAGATCATCGCACCTGCGGCACAGTATATGAAAGCTTATGCCATCGACTGTTTGCTGACACCGTTCCTCTTCTGCTTCATCGGTTACTTCAACGGCTGCGGCAACACCACGTTCGTCATGCTGCAGGGCATCATCGGTGCCTGCCTT
>JAGAJD010000026.1 GCA_017626275.1 Lachnospira sp. | reverse complement strand
TCTCCGGCTCTCCTACTGCTCCTCCTGCCGCTTCCAAAAGCTGTCTGTAATTAGTTCCAAGCCATACATAGAAATTGCCAGGCTCCTTTACACCGTCGCCTGTGACCGTAACAATTCTCTTAGTAAGAGGTTTTCCTTCAATAACAGCCATGTAGATAGAAAAAATCGTATCTACATTATGTACTATACAGCCTGCATCAGCCGGGAGCATAGATGAATTAATGCTTCTTCCCGTTGTTGCATAAATTAAAGAACGCTCACCGCCCTGCGGATACTTTGTCTTTAACTCTTTCACTTCAATATTCGGCTCTCCTGCCGTCTTTTCTTTCATAATCTTAATCGCCTCAGGCTTATTATCTTCAATACCGATAATTCCCTTAGCATTGTCAAACAGCTTTAAGGCAACCTTAAGTCCCATTACGACTTTATCTGACTCTTCCAAAAGTCTGCGGTAATCTGATGTAAGATAAGGCTCACACTCGGCACCATTGACAATAATATAATCAATACTTTCAGGATTCTTAGGTGTAAGCTTTACATTTGTTGGGAAACCTGCTCCACCCATACCTACAACACCTGCAGCTTTAACTCTTTCTCTAATCTCATCTTTTGTAAGCTCTTCAAACTTCTTAGGAGTATATTCAACTTCCTTATACTCTCCGTCATTTTCGATAATAATAGAGTTGCACTTACCGCCTGTTGCAAGTGTTCTTGGTTCAATCGCCTTTACCGTACCTGAAACAGATGAATGAATATTGGCTGACACAAATCCGCCTGCCTCTGCAATCAACTGTCCTGCAAGAACATAGTCGCCCTTTGCCACAACCGGAACCGCAGGCGCACCAATGTGCTGTGAAAGCGGAAATACCATCTCGCCCTGTGCTGGAAATAATTCTTTTATCGGTTTATCCTTAGAAAATTCCTTACCATCAAAGGGATGTACTCCACCTTTAAATGTACACTTTCCCATGACACAATTCTCCTTATATAAAATTTAATCTTATTAATTATTGTATCTCAATAATGACAAAAAATCTACTTTTTTTTGTGTATATATTAATATATAATAGACAAAAGCTGATAGATTTTTAACGTTTTATGACAAATATTTAACATTAAATAAAATTTTGTAAACAAAAAGAAAGAAGCATTTTATGAAAGTTTTTACTGACTGCATAACAGTTTTACCCGATTATTCTAAATTTCTTCCGCTGGCTTCCTGTTTCTCAAAAAATATTGAATCTTTGGAGGACATAGCTTTTTTTGATATTGAAACCACAGGATTCTCGGCAAAAAACTCAATGTGTTATCTTATAGGTGCCATAAATTTCCAAAACGGACAGCCTGTATACACACAATGGTTTGCAGATACTCCCGACAGCGAAGCCGAACTTTTAAACACATTTTTTAAATTTTTAAGCAGCTCTAAATGCATAGTTCATTTTAACGGTAATCACTTTGATATCCCATTTTTACTGGAACGTGCAAAATTATTAAATATTCCACGTGAGCTGACCAAATCGTTTTCTGAATATGACAGCGTTGATATTTTCAAGCTTGTAAAAGGCTGCAATTCTTTATTAAACCTTGAGCATTACAATCAGAAAGCACTTGAGCAATTTATTGGACTTAGCCGTGAGGATAAATTTGACGGCGGTGAATTGATTGAATTATATAAAAAATATGTTGTATCTAAAGATAACAGAACAGAAAAATTATTGCTTTTGCATAACCACGACGATATATGTGGTCTTTTAAATATTTTTCCTTTAACCGCTTATTGTCAGCTTTATGACAAAGCTTTTACTCTCCAAGCCTGCGAGATTAATGAAGCGGTAAGTTACGAGGGGATTTCTGTTAAAGAGCTTATTCTTACAGCTAAAACGCAGCTTCCGTTTTCCATGCCGTTGTCTTTGCAGAAGGAAAACTGTAATATACGGCTTAAAAATGACGGTCTGCGGATTCGGGTTCCGCTCTTTGAGGGCAGATTAAAGCTTTTTTACAAAGATTATAAGAATTATTACTTTCTTCCTGAAGAGGACATGGCACTGCACAAAAGCGTTGCCGCCTACGTTGACAAAAGCCACCGCCGTCAGGCAAAAGCAGCCGACTGCTATACATGGGTATCAGGAGTTTTCATGCCGGAATTTCGTGATACCTCCGTTACCATAAAGCATGATTATTCCGATAAGCTATGCCATGCACTGCTGACTGATGAATTTATGCAGTCTGAGGATTTGCAGAGCGAATACCTTTTATCGATTGTCAGCTATATTCTTTAACAATTAACTAAAAACCGGAAGCATAAAATAATAAGCTTCCGGTTTATTCTTAATTTGCCTTAAATTGTCTTTACCTTTCGGTAGAAAAATAATTTGTCAAAACTATATCCTAATTCCTTATGATTAATAATCTGCTCTGTATTTCCCACAAAAAGGCAGCCGTCGTCTACAAGCGAACGGTTGAAATTCTTATATATATCAGCCTTAGCTTCTTCAGTAAAATAGATCATAACATTTCTGCACACAATCAAATGACAGCCGGCAGGGTATTTGTCTTTGAGCAAATCTGCCTTTTTAAATTCCACACATTTTTTAATATCATCTGAAATCTTAAAAAATCTGTCACCCATCTTTTCAAAATATTTTTTCTTATATTCATCAGGCAGTCCGCTTAAGCTGTTCGCTCCATATACACCGTCTCTTGCCTTGGCAAGCACCTGCTCATCAATATCTGTCGCATAGATGTGTATCTTATTCAGCGGCACTTTCTTTGCCATTACCATAGCCAGTGAATACGGCTCATCTCCTGTCGAACACGCCGCACTCCAGATTTTAAGATTTTCTCCGAACTTCTTAATCAGATCCGGCAGAATCACATCTTCAAGAGTCTTCCAAAGTGCAGGATTTCTATAAAACTCGGACACATTAATTGTAATGTAATTAATAAATTCGTCCATTAACTTTTTATCTTTTTTCACAGCCTGACTGTAACTGTCATATCCGTCAAACTTATTTCTGCTTATCAAAGTATCAATTCTTCTCTTCATCTGACGTTCTTTATATGCATTTAAATCAATAGTCGTATTTTGCAATATAAATTTTTTAAAATCTTCGTAATCCCTAATCATACAAGTCATCTCCCCGAAATCTCCAGCCTTTATGCAAGCACTACATATATACTTATTTATATTTATAATACCACATATACTAATGCACTGACAATAAAAATGTGATAAAATCATATCGGATTTAATTATGTTATTACAGGAGTGCTTATGAACGAAGACTTACTTTTACGCCGCAAACTGCTTGATACCGCTAACAAAGCATATCAGCAGAATATTTACACCTATACCAATTTTTTAAGTATATCCGAATTAGATACTTATTATCAGCTTTTGCCTGAATTATCATTTATTCATTCAGAGGTATTTGGAGGAAATCCCTCATGTGAAAGGCAGGTAGTGTGCTTTGGAAGCAGTGAGGATTTTGGCTATGAAGCCTCTTATCCTATCGACTGTATCAAGGTTTCTCCGCTTCTGCGCAAATTTGCCGATGAGCTTTCGCACCGTGACTTTCTGGGTGCTGTTTTAAACCTTGGAATTGAACGCAGCTTGATTGGAGATATAATTATTCGTGAAAATACGGGCTACATTTTCTGCATTTCACACATTTCATCATATATTGTAGATAATTTAACAAAAATCAAGCATACTAACGTGAAATGTGAACTTACCGAGCCTTCCACAGATGATTTTGCCCCTCAACTGACTGTTGTCGAAATCATCTGTGCCTCACCAAGAATTGACGCTGTTGCTGCCGGAATAACAAAGCTCTCACGCAGCAAGGCAGTTGAACTTTTCCGTGCAAAAAAAGTGTTTGTAAACGGCAGAATCATGGAAAATAACAGCTATTCTTTAAAACCCGGCGATATTATAGCAATTCGCGGCTGCGGCAAATATATTTACGACGGCTGCGGAAATGAAACAAGAAAAGGCAGAGTGTATATCAGACTTCAAAAATATGTCTGATAGGCACTCTGCCTTTAGATTTTATTATTAATTATTCCTCTACAACTTCTTCCTCTGCAGGAGCAGCATCAGGTAATAAAGCTTTCATGCTTAAGCTGATCTTCTTCTCAGCCTCATTCATGTCAACTACCTTTGCTTCGATTTCCTGTCCGATAGAAAGAACATCTGAAGGCTTCTCAATATGTTCTCTGGCAATCTGTGATACATGGAGCAATGCGTCAACGCCCTCTTCCAACTGCACAAATGCACCGAAATCTGTCATTCTTGCAACTGTTCCCTTAACAACGTTGCCAACAGCATACTTAGCTGCTGCATCATTCCATGGATTAAGATCAGGGTACTTAACGCTTAACGCAATCTTTGTACCATTAATCTCTTTAATGAAGCACTTAACAGAATCTCCAACCTTATATACCTTCTTAGGATTCTCTGTTCTGCCCCATGACATTTCTGAAATATGAAGAAGTCCATCAACACCACCAAGGTCAATAAATGCACCAAAATCTGTTACATTCTTAACTGTACCTTCAATAGTATCTCCTTCATGAATCTTCTCTAATAATTCTTTCTGTGCTGCTTCCTTCTGTGCTACGATAAGCTGCTTGCAGTCACCGATAATTCTTCTTCTCTTAGGATTATACTCTGTGATAACGAAAGAAACTTCCTTATCCTTATATACTGATAAATCCTTAACAAATGTGTCTGAAACAAGACTAGCCGGAATAAATACTCTTGCTTCATCAATAACAACACCAAGACCGCCGTTCATAACCTGGCTTACAGTTGCAGTTAATACTGTCTGATTCTCAAAGGCTTCTTCAAGCTTCTTGCTGCCGTTATCAGCTACAAGTCTTCTGTATGTAAGTAACACCTGACCTTCACCGTCGTTTACCTTAAGGACTTTTGCCTGCATTGTATCACCAACAGATACTACTGTTGTCAAATCAACGCCCGGTGTTGATGTGTATTCATTACGAGTAATAATACCATCAGCCTTATAGCCGATATTAAGGATAATCTGATCTTCCTTAACGTCTATAACAGTACCGTCAACTACCTCTCCTGTAGGTATTGTCTTAAATGTTTCATCTAACATCTCTTCAAAACTCAGTTCTGACATTAGTGTAAACCTCCTGAATAATATTGTTTGGGGTCGATGCCCCTGCTGTAATACCTATGCAGTCTGCCTTGCCCAAACTTTCCATGTCAAGGTCATTAAGCGTCTGAATGTAAAATGTATCCTTACACTCGTTCTTACAGATTTCATACAGTTTTCGCGTATTGGAACTGCTGCTGCCTCCGACTACTATCATCGCATCAACACGCTTCGCTATCTCCCGTGCTTCTGTCTGACGTTCCTCAGTTGCATTACAAATTGTATTACGAATGATAATATTGTACCCCTTTTCGGATATAATTTCAACTAATTCTTTAAATTTATTGTAATTAAATGTCGTCTGAGATACGATACACACCTCTTGTTCATGATTTAGTACAATATTGCGTGCTTTTTCCTCCGTATCGACAATCGTTACAGGCGTCTTTGACCAGCCTTTGATTCCCTCAACCTCAGGGTGGTTTTCATTGCCTATGATAACAATCTGCTTTCCTTTTTCACTTTCTTCTTTTACGATTTTGTGAATTTTTAATACAAACGGACAGGTTGCGTCCACAATCTCAAGTCCATGCTGCTGCAATTCATCATAAACCTTTTTTGAAACTCCATGCGAACGGATAATTATAG
Source organism: Lachnospira sp. (assembly GCA_017626275.1). GTDB lineage: Bacteria > Bacillota > Clostridia > Lachnospirales > Lachnospiraceae > Lachnospira. Next base: position 1,101 of record JAGAJD010000026.1, on the reverse strand, counting down.
TCCCCTCTTTTACATTTTCAAGTTCCTTAAGTAAATTTATGACTTTTACGCCCTTTTTCTCCAAATCCTTCACAACCTCTTCGTTATGAATTATAGGGCCAAACGTGTATACATTTTTTCGTTCCGACTGCTCATATACGGTGTCAACCGCCCGCTTTACTCCAAAGCAAAAGCCTGCCGACTTTGCAAGAATTACTTCTCTCATTATTTTTGCTTCTCCTCTATTATCTGAGTAATCGCAGCTACCACCTCTTCAATATTCATATCGGACGTATCCACAAGAACTGCATCGTCCGCCTTGCGAAGCGGTGAAATCTCTCTATGCATATCCGCATAATCACGGCTTTCAATATCTGCCTTAATCTCTGAAAGAGAGCATTTCTCTCCATTTTCCATAAGCTCATCATATCTTCTCTTTGCTCTCGCAGAAGAACTTGCCGTAAGATATATTTTTACAAATGCGTCAGGAAGTACTGTTGTGCCTATGTCCCTTCCGTCCATAATAACGTCTGCCGTCTTTGCAAGTTTTCTCTGCAAATCCACCAGCTTACTTCTCACAGCCGCATATTTAGATGTCTTTGACGCCATTTTTCCGGTTTCCTCAGTACGCAGAAGATGAGTTACATTTTCACCGTTTAAAATAACCTGCTGTACACCGTCAATATATTCAATCGTAATATTTACATTTTCTACCGCTGCATTTACCGCCTCTTCATCTTCAGGATTTACCTGATTCTGTGAAAAATACACAGCCATCGCACGGTACATTGCTCCCGTATCCACATAAATATAATTCATTTTTGCCGCCAAAAGCTTGGCAATAGTACTTTTTCCTGCTCCTGCAGGACCATCAATCGCAACTGAAACTGACATTTTATTCCTCCGTTCTGCCGTCTTAGCGGCACTTAATAATCTAATTTACAAATGCTGTGCCGCGGCATATGCCGTTGACCATGCAATCTGAAGATTAAAGCCTCCCGTAACTGCGTCAACATCTAAAACCTCGCCCGCAAAAAATACTCCCTTTACAAGCTTTGATTCCATAGTTGCCGGATTAATCTCCTTAACATTTACACCGCCCTGCGTAATAATCGCCTCCTG
>JAGAJD010000298.1 GCA_017626275.1 Lachnospira sp. | reverse complement strand
GTGGAATACACAGCGATTTTTAACGATGAATTAACGGAATTGTTTAGGTGTCAAACCGGTATATTTCTTAAAGATTCTTGAAAAATAACTCTGATTTTCGAATCCGGTAGCGATTGCAATATCGATCAGTGAGTAATCCGTATTGGAAAGTAGTCGTTTGCTCTCTTCTATCCGTACCATATTCAGATATTCCTTAAAGCCAAAGCCTGTCGCTGTCTTAAATTTTTTGGAAAGATAAGACCTGCTTATATGAAATCTCTGTGCCATATCGTCAAGACTTATCTTCTTATCATAGTTGTTATAAACATATGTTGCAATTTCCTGCATGAGCTGATTGTCCACATCTATCTCTTTAAGTACATTATTCTCATACTGCTGGCAGCGTATAACAAAAAGCAGCAATTCCAGAAGCCCTGCCTGTATAAATGCCGGCGATAAAATATCAGGATCATCGCTTTCAAACAGAAGCTTATTTAACAATGACTCGACATAATCCCTTCGCTTACTTGGAATTGAGATAACATCTGTCTTTAAGCTTTCCGCAACCAGCTTCTCTCCTATCAGACTGCGAATCCAGCCAAGCTGGTCATCTCTGAAGCTAAGCACAAAACGTTCACTCTGCATGTTTCCATGAAATGTACTCCTGTGTATTTCTCCCGGAGGAATAATAATTAAATCTCCCTTTGACAGCTTATATATATTATGATTCACAAAACATGTACACTCTCCGCTAATCAGATAAGTTACGTCATAAAACGGGTGCACATGCGATGTAGGCATTTTAAAATTAGCAGCTCGTTTAATTTTTTCTATTTTAAAATCATTAGGCATGTCTGTCAGCATATCAATTCTCCATTCCAAACAATTTTTCTGTATTTTGCAAATAATAATGTTATATTTTAGTGGAAATCACTGTTTTTTATATTATTATATATATAATCATAAAAAATGTAAAGGAGAAGAACATGGCAAAACCAATCAGTCCCGAAAAACGAAGCATGCTTCTTGAAGGCAATCTTATTCATGCAATTTTAATGCTTGCCGTACCTGTTATGATTAACAGCTTTATACAGTCCATGTATAATCTTACAGATACATTCTGGCTCGGCAAGATCGGTACAGAATCACAGGCTGCCATAACACTTGTCTCCCCTGTACAGAACATTTTAATTAATTTCGGTACGGGAATTACGACAGCGGGTTCTATCCTTATTTCACAATATCTTGGTGCAAAGGAAGATAAACAGGCAAATATAATGGCAAACAATGTTTGTTTTTGTTCACTTATTTTTTCTGTTGTCTGTGCAACGCTGTGCTGGCTTGCCACGCCGGGCATTGTCGGTTGGTTAGGTGCCAAAGATAATATTTTTTCATACGGAATTTCATATTTACGCATTGTAGTACTTGACTTACCATATCTTTTTATGATAAATATATATACGGCGGTAAAACAATCGCAAGGTGATACCATAAGGCCAATGTTACTTAATATGCTCGGTGTTACCGTAAACCTTATATTAGATCCTCTGTTTCTTATAGTGTTCAGATGGGGTATCAGCGGTGCTGCTTTGGCTACACTGCTTGCTAAGATTCCGAGTGCTGTTACTGCACTGATTATTCTTACACGTAAGAATCAGTTTATACGGATTCAGTTTAAGGGCTTCAGATTTGAGAAAAGTAAGTTAGTTTCGATTGTTAAGATCGGACTTCCTACTGCGATTGGCGGAAGTGTTATGCAGCTTGGATTTTTGTTAATGACAAAAAACGTTAACGTTTACGGAACAACTGCTACTACTGCCTATGGCATTGGCAACAAAATTAACAGCCTTATAACCATGCCGGCAAGCGGTATCGGTTCAGCCATATCGACCATTGTTGGTCAGAATTTCGGAGCAGGCAATATTAAACGTGCTGATAAAGCTTTTCACAATGCACTGCGAATGGGAGCTGTTTTCCTTTTCGTTTTTGGCATGATTTTATCAAGACCGTTTATTGCTGAACCAATCGTCCGTTTTTTTACATCGGACGAAGAAGTTGTCCCATTAGCCGTTGAATATCTTTCTTTAATGGCTATGTTATGTTGGACAAATGCATTTCATGATGTATCACAGGGAATTTTTCAAGGTTCTGGGCATACACTGATTCCTGTTACTATCGATGCAGCACGTATGTGGATATTCCGTTTTGCCACTCTTTGGTTCTGCTCATCAGTACTTCATATGGGAGTTGAAAGTGTTTGGTATGCTGTTGTGGTAAGTAACGGACTTTCCGCATTGATACTTTATATTTTGTATTGGACAGGTATTTGGAAGCGCAGCACTGTCAAGCTCGACAGCGACCGCAGCCATAACGAACATAATACCGTGTCCGTAAATTAATTAGCCAGTTTCCCCTATTTCGATACCACCTCCAATAGTGCATCCCCCCTCAGCACTATTGGAGGTGTTTTTATTATCTTATATAATTTGTTTTAATCTTAGCCTCCGGCTGTGGTTTCTCAACCCCGTTATTTTTACCTGCCTCAATGCATTTTAACAGCCATGCCATATTTCGTCCAAGGATACGCATAGTCTGCATACCCTCCTCGTCCTGTTTAACCTCGTCAGGCGTATTTCCATGCACCATATTCCAGTAGTTACTTGATACAACAGGCATCTGTGCGATTGTAAAATACTTATTGAGCTGGTCAAATGCAGTCGAAGCTCCGCCTCTTCGGCAGCTTACAACTGCTGCTCCCGGCTTATGAGCCATCGGATAGCCGGCATAGAATAATCTATCCAAAAACGATGTAATAGCCCCCGAAGCTGCGGCATAATGAACCGGAGTGCCAAACACAAAACCGTCTGCGTCTTTTGCTTTAATAATCGCCTCATTTACGGAATCATCATTGTATACACACTGATGATTGCCATTCTTAGCACATACTCCGCAGCCCATACAGCCTTTTACCGCTTCTGTTCCTACATGGAAAATCTCCGTTTCTATTCCGTTTCTTTCCAGTTCGTCAGCAACCTCTTTAAGTGCCGTATATGTACAGCCTGCTTTTTTCGGACTTCCGTTAATCAGTAAAACCTTCATGTCTTTTTCCTCCATTTTATCTATGTTTGCATTTTCACTATTTTAGCAATAGTATGCACAAAATACAATATTTATGCCGCCTTTTTTCAACAAGCTAGTAACAGTTCAGCCATGCCATTCATAATTTGCCACCTAAAGTTTTCCACATAATTTCCGATATAAAGTATAGATAAAAACAAACTATGCCAAGGACGGAGGTTTATATGAGTTTAAACGGAATTAACACAAATTATACCACTAATACTGCCAATACTTCTGTTGACGCAGTTAAAAAGGCTGATAAAGTTTCTGATGTTAAATCAGATTCATCATCAGCTAAGAAAGAAAGCGGAGTTACTTACGAATCTTCAGTTTCTGCCACGTCTTCCAAAAGGGCAAAAAATGCCGCTTTGGTAGCGCAGTTAAAGGCAGACAGCGATAAACGTGCAGCACAGATGCAGTCTCTTGTAACTGATATGTTTAAGAAGCAGGGCATTACTATCGGTACTGCCGATGATATGTGGAAAGCACTTGCAAGCGGCAATTTTACTGCCGATAAAGATACTATCGCACAGGCTAAAGAGGATATTTCCGAGGACGGCTACTGGGGTGTAAAACAGACATCAGAAAGAATCTTCTCTTTCGCACTTGCACTTTCCAATGGCGATGAGAAGCAGATGGAAAAGATGGTTTCCGCAGTAGAGAAGGGATTTTCTCTTGCAACTAAGTCATGGGGCAGAGAGCTTCCTGATATTTCTAAGGATACACACACTGCTATTATGGACAAATTCGATAACTGGTTTAAGGAGAACGGCTCTGATACTACAACAGCAGACTTGCTTAAATAATGTTTGTAATGATATTACTAACCGGCAAAGAGATTCGCATACATCTATATATTGTATGCGAATCTTTTGATATTTATTTTGTTTTTATCTTGCCGCCTTCACAAGCAGCAGCTTATCACCCCTCTTAATACGCTCCGTTCCACGCTCTGAAAGCTGTCGGTTTCTGTTTTTAACCGAATCAACCGTTGTGTGGTATCTTTTTGCGATATCCCACAGAGTTTCCTCACCGTTTGCGATATAACCTATTATACTAGGGAATTTCAAAAATTCATTTTCCTCATAATCTTCCACTTCACACTCCATAACGGATTCTGTCTCACATGGTGCAAAACATATGGAATCTAATGCAACACTTCCCTTAATCTCCATTTCATTGCTTCCAATCATGGCAGCGCTTAACTGCTCAACATATGCATTGACAGAGTACTCCATGTTTTCAATCTGTTCCTCTGATTTTACCTGAATTTTATTAGAAAAAGGAACTGCCGCACGGATACTTCCCATCGGAGCATTATCATCGGTAGTCAC
>JAGAJD010000297.1 GCA_017626275.1 Lachnospira sp. | reverse complement strand
GAATTTAAGCTGTTTTGCATTTAAACCGTTCTTCTCAAGCTGTTTTGGCACAAGATGTTCCTTTGCAATATGCATTTTTTCATTCTTCGTGTATGCACTTACTTCAATAATTTCCATTCTGTCAAGCAAAGGTCTGCTCACATTTGACAAATCATTGGCAGTCGCAATGAAAAGCACCTGTGAAAGATCTGTCGGCAGTTCTATATAGTGGTCGATAAAATGTGCATTTTGCTCACTGTCAAGCACCTCTAACAGTGCAGAGGCAGTATCACCCTTATAATCGCTGCTTATCTTGTCAATCTCATCTAAAAGTATAAGCGGATTCTTAACTCCTGCTGACTTAAAGCCCGATACAATTCTTCCCGGCATAGCACCTACATAAGTTTTTCTATGTCCTCTTATTTCAGCTTCATCTCTCACACCACCGAGACAGATACGGACATATTTTTTATTTAACGCTCTTGCAACAGAACGTGCAATCGAGGTTTTTCCCGTTCCCGGAGGGCCTACAAGACAAATAATGGGCGAATCGCCTTTACTTGTAATATTCCTCACTGCAAGCGATTCTAAGATTCTTTCTTTAATCTTTTTCATGCCATAATGGTCTTTATTTAAAATGTCCTCTGCCAAATCCAGATTCTTATTATCCTGTGACATTTTATCCCACGGCATCTCAAGCAGCGTTTCAATATAAGCACGCTCTACATTTGCCTCAGATGAACCCTGACTTAATATTTTATATCTCTTAATCTCCTTGCGAATCTTTTCTTTTACGCTCTCCGAAGCCTCAAGCTTCTCCAAAGCCGCATAAAAATCGTCTATCTCGGAGCCTGCGTCTTCTCCCTCAAGCTCCTCATTTAACACCTTTAACTGTTCTCTTAATATATATTCCTTTTGGTGGCGGTCAACCTTTTCACGCACCTTTTCTGTCAAATCTTCTTTAATTCTGCTGACATTTGTATCCTCTATCAGCAGCTTTGCAGCGTATTCATATCGTTCCTCAAGCGAATCCATCTCAAGAAACTGCTGTCTCTCCCTGTAATCCATAGGATAGTCAATCGCAAAACGCTCCAAAAGCTTCCTCGCACTTGTCATACTGAGCCACTGCTTCAAAATATCACGACTCATCTTAGGATTGGCAAGCGCATACTGGCGAATCAATTCTCCAAGTCCTGCAAGCATCGCCTTATTGAGCGCAGGCTCCGGCTCCTCTAACTGCTGTTCTTCAACACTTACCGAAGCTATCAGCGTTCCGTCTTCCTCTTCGACTTCCTCAAGCTCACCCTTTTTCATACCTTCAACAAGGACACGTATTATGCTGTTTGGCAATTTAATAAGCTGCTTAATCTTAGCCACCGTTCCTACGCTGTACATATCCTCCATGCCCGGCTCTGACACCTCCGGATCAATCTGCGTTGTCAAAAACAGCTTCTGATCACTCTCCATAGCTTTTTCCACGGCACGGATTGACTTCTTTCTGCTAATATCAAAATGTATGACCATGTCCGGCAACACGGTCATACCTCTTAATGCAATCAATGGCAAATTTATGTTTTTCATATAAATATTAACCTAACCCTTTTAAATCTATAATGCCTTCTGCATTGTAACACTTTCTGTTCTGTATTCTATCAAAGGTTTGGCAGTTCCATCTACTGCCTCTTTTGTAATTGTACATTTTGCGATAGAATCATCTGACGGAATCTCATACATAACCTCGTTCATAACAGATTCAAGAATAGAACGAAGTCCTCTTGCCCCCGTCTTTCTCTCAAAGCTTTTCTTTGCAACCTGCTCCACCGCTTCATCAGTAAACTCAAGCTCTACCTCATCTAAAGAAAAAAGTGCCTGATACTGCTTCAAAATAGCATTTTTAGGTTCCTTCAAAATTCTTACCAGTGCCGCCTCATCAAGCGAATCAAGCGCAACAACTACCGGCACACGTCCAACAAATTCAGGAATTAAGCCGAATTTAATCAAATCCTGAGGAAGTACCTTATGGAACATCTCTCCCACATCTGCCTCAACCTTTTCATTAATTACTGCGTTAAATCCAATAGAGCTTTTATCCATTCTCGATTCGATAATCTTTTCAAGTCCGTCAAAAGCACCGCCGCAGATAAATAAAATATTTGTCGTATCTATTGGTATCAGCTCCTGCTGAGGATGCTTTCTTCCACCCTGCGGCGGAACAGACGCAACCGTTCCCTCAAGTATCTTAAGAAGTGCCTGCTGTACTCCCTCGCCTGACACGTCTCTTGTTATGGATACATTTTCTGATTTCTTTGTAATCTTATCTATCTCATCAATATAGATAATTCCATATTGAGCCTTTTCAACATCATAATCTGCTGCCTGTATCAGCTTTAACAAAATATTTTCTACATCTTCACCCACGTAACCTGCTTCAGTAAGTGTAGTGGCATCTGCAATAGCAAACGGAACATTAAGAAGTCTTGCAAGATTCTGGGCAAGAAATGTCTTACCTGAACCTGTCGGTCCAAGCATCAAAATATTACTCTTCTGTAATTCAACATCTACATCTTTGCCTGACAATATTCTCTTATAATGGTTATAAACGGCAACTGCCAGCACTTTCTTGGCATCGTCCTGCCCTATAACATAATCGTCAAGGAATTCTTTAATTTCTTTTGGCTTTAAAAGATTAATCTCCATGCTGCCAACTACATCATCGTCCTGCTCAGCCGCAAATTCCTCATCAAGAATATCACCGCATACGCCAACACACTCATCACATATATATATACCATTTGGCCCTGCTATCAACTTTCTTACCTGAGCCTGTGTTTTATTACAAAATGAGCATCTTAATCTCTCATCAATACCTCTGCCTGCCATAAACATCTCCATTCTGCCGATTTAACGGCTGTTTATTGGTAACTGCTAATAAAAGGACTGCTGCGAAAAGCAACAGTCCCTTGATTTAAAAACTATCTCTTCTCAACCACGCTGTCAATAAGACCATAAGCAACAGCTTCCTGTGCTGTCATATAGTTATCACGCTCTGTATCACGAGATATTTCTTCTACCGACTTGCCTGTATTGGCTGCCAGTATTTCATTTAATCTGTTTCTAGTCTTTAAAATGTTCTCTGCTACAATTCTGATTTCTGTCTCCTGACCTCTGGCACCGCCTGACGGCTGATGAATCATAATCTCAGAATTTGGAAGTGCAAGTCTCTTGCCCTTTGCACCACCGGCAAGTAAGAATGCTCCCATGCTTGCTGCAAGTCCCATACACATCGTAGATACATCACACTTAATATACTGCATTGTATCGTAGATTGCAAAACCGGCAGATACGGAACCACCCGGACTGTTAATATATAAATGGATATCTTTACTTGGATCCTCAGCTTCGAGGAATAACATTTGTGCAATTACTATATTCGCTGATACATCAGTTACTTCTTCTCCTAAGAATATAATTCTGTCTTTCAGAAGTCGTGAGTAAATATCATAAGATCTCTCTCCACGACTGGTCTGTTCAACGACGTATGGCACTAAACTCATAACTTATTATCCTTTCTAAATTGAATTACTTCTCAACTACGGAATTTACGATTAATTCAACAGCCTTCTGGATTGCAATATCGCTTCTAATCTGCTTTCCTTCATATTCTCCCATGAATTCCTTAATCTGAGTAAGCTCCATCTTGTACATATCTGCCATCTTCTGAAGCTCTGTCTCAAATTCTTCATCAGATACCTGAATATCTTCAGCCTTAACAACAGCCTCTAAAACTAATCTTGTCTGGATTCTCTTAACAGCTTCAGGCTTCATTTCTTCTACAATCTTCTCTGCTGTCATGCCTGTATACTGGAAGTACTGCTCAATAGATAAGCCCTGCTGCTGTAATCTCTGAGCAAATTCTTCTACCATTCTGTTTACCTGTGTATTAATCATAGCTTCAGGAATATCCATCTTAGAGCTTTCTACAATCTTAGCGATTGCTTCATCTTCTTTCTTTCCCTTAGCTTCATTTGACTTACGCTCTGCTAAAGTCTTCTTTAAATCTTCCTTATATTCAGCAATAGTATCGAAATCTGATACGTCCTGTGCGAAATCATCATCTAACTCAGGAAGCTGCTTCTCCTTAATCTCCTTAAGAGCTACCTTAAACATTGCAGGCTTACCCTTTAATTCTTCTGCATGATATTCTTCAGGGAATGTTACGTTAATTTCTCTCTCATCGCCAATGTTCATTCCGATTATCTGCTCTTCAAATGTATCAATAAATGCATGAGAACCGATAGTCAGCGGATAATTCTCACCCTTGCCGCCTTCAAAAGCAACACCGTCAACAAATCCTTCAAAATCAATAACTGTCATATCTCCGTCTTTTACGGCTCTGTCTTCTACTGAAACAGTTCTTGAATTCTGATCCTGTACCTTCTTTAACTCTTCCTCTAAGTCTGCATCTGTCACTTCAGTATCAACCTTTGCAACCTCAACACCCTTATAAGTACCAAGTTCAACCTCAGGCTTTACTGCAACTTCTGCTGAGAAGATGAAAGGCTTACCCTGCTCTAACTGAACAACTGCAATCTTAGGCTGAGAAACGATATCTAATCCGCTCTCTTCTGCTGCATTAGAATATGCCTCAGGAATAATTGTATTCGCTGCTTCTTCATAAAATACTTCCGCACCGTAAAGCTGCTCAATCATCTTACGTGGAGCCTTTCCTTTTCTAAAGCCCGGAATTGTAATTTTATTCTTATCTTTATTATAAGCTTTATTAAGACCTGCCTCAAACTCCTCTGCTGTTGATTCAATAACAAGTTTGACCATGTTCTTTTCTTCCATCTGTTCCACTTTAAAACTCATTGTTACTACTTCCTCCTTAAAGATATATGTAAAAAAATTTCTTGAGTACAACGTACATAATGGACATTATATCATAGTTTTTTTTATATTACCAGTAAAATTTTTTGCTAATTTAATCATTTGTAACAGTTCAGCCTTCCGACTTAACTAACGGGTATTGCACCGGCTAAAAAATAGCCGGTGTCCCCATAAATAACTTT
>JAGAJD010000296.1 GCA_017626275.1 Lachnospira sp. | reverse complement strand
TCCTTTCTGTACCGTTTTTCCTATACAAGCGTATTTGCGTCAATAATAAGAGCTACGGAACCATCTCCCAAGATAGTTGCACCACTAATCATCTTATTAATACGGATATACTTACCAAGTGACTTGATAACGATTTCCATCTGACCAATCAGACTATCCACAACAAGTCCTGCCTGCTTGTCTCCCTTTCTGACAACAACAACTGTAATATTATCCATATCTTCCGGCTCGCCCGGTACATCAAGTAAGTCACGAAGTCTGATAAGAGGAATAACATTATCTCTTAAATGAATGACTTCTTTTGCATGTACATATTTAATCTCGCTTACTGGTATATCTTCAATAGTATCAATAGAACCAAGAGAAATCGCATATTTTTCATCTCCGAGTTTTACCATGAGAGCCTGAATAATAGCAAGTGTCAACGGAAGTCTGATACTGAAAGTACTTCCCTCACCATACTTAGTCTTGACATCTACATCACCGCCTAAAGCCTCAATCTTAGATTTTACAACATCAAGGCCAACTCCTCGTCCTGATACATCTGTAACTTTCTCTGCAGTTGAGAAGCTTGGTCTGAATAATAAATCAACAGCTTCTTTATCTGTCATGGCATCTGCCTGTTCCTGTGTAATCGTGCCTTTCTCTATTGCCTTTGCCTTAACACGTTCAACATCAATACCATTACCGTCATCTCTTACTTCAATAACAACGTTATTACCTTCCTGGAAAGCATTGAGGAATATTGAACCAACTTCATTCTTTCCTCTTTCTCTTCTGATTTCAGCACTCTCCAAGCCATGATCTGCAGAATTTCTCAGAAGATGCATGATTGGATCGCCGATTTCATCAATTACAGTTCTGTCAAGTTCTGTATCCTCACCTGACATATAAAGTTCCATTTTCTTATCAAGCTTTTTATTCAAATCACGAATCATACGAGGGAATCTGCTGAATACACTCTCAATAGGCATCATTCGTACCTTCATAACTGATTCATGAAGATTTGTTGTTACTCTCTCCAAATATTCAATCTGCTCGCTGAAGCTCTGATTGATAACATTTGATTCTTCACCCTCTGTATTGCTTGCTGATACAAGACCATTCTTTGCAATAATAAGCTCACTGACAAGATTCATCAATACATCAAGCTTCTCTATATCTACCCTTACCGTATGGCTGACAGAGTTGCCTGCCTTTCCTGAAGCAGCCGGAGACTTCTTTCCTGCAGAAGCCGGTGCTGCGGAAGTCTTAGCCGGAGTACCTGCTGTATTAGCTGCTGTGTTTTCCTGCTTTTCCTCTTTTGCATATCCTGAATTTGCTAACTGTTCTTCAGGATATGGAACAGTGATTTCCTCGCCAAATATATCTTTAATCTCTGATACATTCTTAATGATAGTAACAATAGCATCAAACTTTTCTGCTGTAACAACAATTATACTAAAATCGAAATCAAACTTTTCATCTTCAATATCCTGAACAGACGGCTCAGATTTAATAACCTCACCATGACCCTCAAGATTCTTAAACACAAGAAATGCTCTTGCTGCTTTTAATATACAGTTCTCATCAACTGATATTCTAAGCTTATATACATGAAGACCTTTCTTAAGTGCTTCATTAACTGCATTTTTCTCAAAATCTGCCAGTACAAGATTATTATACTTGCTGTTATCCTCTACAGCCGGAGCAGCTTCCTGAGTTTTTGCCTGAGTTTCTTCCTGCTTATCCTGTGGTGCTGCGTTATCTTCTTTTCCTTCAGAAGCGATAAAGTCATTTAACGCTTTAATGATTGGTTCATTATCATCAGTACCCTCATCATGCGTCTCACGAATATTTGCAACATAAGTTTCCAGTGCATCAAGACACTGAAACAGTACGTCTACAAGATTGGAATTTACTTTCATGTTTCCATTTCTTACTTCAGAGAAAACATTTTCCATATCATGAGTGAGATTCTGCATTCTCTTATAACCCATCGTTCCTGCCATTCCCTTTAAGGAATGTGCTGCACGAAAGATCTCATTAATTGTATCGCTGTTATCCGGTTCTTTTTCCAAAATAATAAGCTGATCACTGAGACTCTGTAAATGTTCATTTGATTCGTCGATAAAAATTTCTAAATATTGGCTCACATCCATACTATGATACCCCCACGTTCTTTGTAATTACTTCAGCGACACGGTTAAGCGGTACTACCTCATTAACCAGTCCCGTCTGAGCTATTGCTTTTGGCATACCGTACACCACGCTGGTGTCCTCATCTTGCGCAATAACATATATTTTCTTGTGTTTGTCAGAAAGCTCTTTAATTCCTTTCGTTCCATCTGCACCCATTCCTGTAAGTACAACACATGTAATCTCATCATAATCACATTTTACCAATGACTCGTACATTATGTTGGCACATGGTCTCAATCCGTCTATTGCCGGTTCTTCACTTAGCTGAATCTTATGCCCCGATGCATTTTTTACAATTCTGATATGTTTTCCGCCAGGTGCTATATATACCCAGCCTCTGCGGATAATATCTCCATCTTCCGCTTCCTTTACTCTCACATCGCTCATTTCATCTAACCTCTGTGCAAGCGATGCCGTAAATCCTGCCGGCATATGCTGTACAAGTACAACACCTGCGTCTAAACCCTTTGGAAGCATCGGAATAACCTGTTGTAATGACTTTGGTCCACCGGTAGAACACGCCAATGCGACCACTTTTGCACTGCCTTTTTTCACTTCTGCATACAATTTTCCGTCCACCTTTTTTGCCGGTGCAGTATTTTGTACAGGATTTTTACTGCGAAGTGCCGTCATTGCCTCTGCCGCCGCTGATAAACGATCCTTATCCTTTTGCCTTGTAACGGTATTCCTGTTTGAAACTTTCTGTTCCCGTACAGGCTTAACCGATGAAATGCTGACTCTCTCAATGGTCTTCTTCGTACTTGTTGCCACGTCAAGCATTTCATGAATCCTTTTCATAAAAGCTTCACTTTTGGTTTCAAGATAATTCTCCGGCTTCGTAACAAAATCAAAAGCACCGTATTCCAATGCCTGAATTGTCTCTTTTGCTCCTTCTTTTGCCACTGTACTGACAATAATTACCGTCTGCTCAATATGGTCTTTCTGGAGCTGTCTTAAGAGTTGTAATCCATTCATCTTAGGCATATTAATATCGAGAATTACAGCACTGTAAAGATTCGGATTAGAAGCAATTAAACGATAGCCCTCTTCTCCGTCTTTTGCTATTGCAGCAACCTCATACTCATTGCCTTTACTAATTATATCAGATATTACTCTTCTCATGAGTGCAGAATCATCAATAATCAATATTTTTTTCGGCATACAATCAACTCCTTTTACATATTTTTTCTTGCAAAAAAGTTCTTGAAATATCCTTTAATTCCCTTACGCTGCTCCGGCACGTTCTGAGCCGAACCTTCCAATTTTTGAACGATTGTCTCGAAATGCTTTGATGAAACCGCATTCGGATACATAATCGATACCGGCTTCTGTTTCATAATCGCCTTTGTTATATAATTATCCTGAGGAACAGTTCCAAGAAATTCAATATTCATATTTAAAAATTTCATAACAACCATGCTTAGTTTTTCATAAAGAGCTTTTCCGTCTTTCTCATCTAAAACTCTGTTGGCTATCATTTTAATCTTTGTACTTTTTTCATCAAAGCCTTCCGTCATGCTTAACGCCTTAAGAAGCGCATAAGAATCCGTGACAGATGTAGGCTCCGGCGTCGTAACAAGAATTGTCTCAGGACTGGATATAAGGAATTCCATAACACTTGGATTTATTCCCGCACCTGTATCAATAATGACAACATCAGCCATCTGCTCTAATTCCGATAACTTCGCTATAAGACGTTTAACCTGCTCCTTATCAAAATTAGCAAGATTGGCTATTCCCGAACCGCCTGAAATAAACTTAATTCCCTCCGGTCCGTCACATATAATTTCTTTAAGCTCTTTTCCATTATACAGTAAATCACTTAAATTATACCTCGGAATTACGCCAAACATTACTTCTACATTTGCAAGACCAAAATCTGCATCAAGAATAATAACGTTTTTGCCCAGTCTTTTAAACTGAATCGCCAAATTGACAGAAACGCTGGATTTGCCAACACCTCCCTTGCCGCTTGTAACGGCAATTACTCTTGCAGGCTCTTTAGAAACCTCTTTCTGCTGCTGCATGATCTTCCTTAAATTCTCTGCCTGATCCATTACACGGTTCCTCCCAGAAGCTGTTTTGCCAACGCCTGTTTATCTATCTCCTCAATATCATTCGGAACATTCTGTCCTGAAGTTGTATATGAAAGGGGCGCATCAGTAATCATTCTTATATTAAGTATATTACCAAGAGAACATGTCTCATCTAACTTGGTAAAAATAACTGCCCAATCCTTAATATCCTTATATCTGTTTACAATGCTCACAAGATCTTTGCTCTTTGTAGTAACACTTAAAGTCAGATATATATCAATGTCAAAATTATCACTCTTCTCCTTTGTTCTCTCAATCAAAGCTGCAAGCTCGTCCATCTGGTCTTCTGCTTTATGCGATCTTCCTGCCGTATCAATAAGAACTAAATCATAATCCTTATATTCCTCAAGGCTCTCCTCTAATTCATCTGCTGAATACACCACACTTACCGGACAAGATATAATTGAAGCATATGTATTTAACTGCTCTACCGCTGCAATACGATATGTATCAGATGTAATAAAAGCAACCTTTGCATGCTCCTCGAGCTTAAACTTAGATGCAATCTTTGCAATCGTTGTCGTCTTTCCAACTCCCGTAGGTCCTATAAAAAATACAGCCTTAGTACGTCCTTCTTCCAGAGTAATCGTTCTTGGCTCTCCAAGCTTTAAAATAACCTTCTGATATACTGCTGATAAAATGCTGTCTATATTAGACTCTTTTTTCAAAGAGTTTTCTATATCTCCGATAATGCTGTCCGCACACTTTTCATCAACATCATTATCCAACATCTTCTTATATATAAGCTGTAAATATTTGTAATTGGCATTTTCTCTTTCCTGTACAATTCTTTTTCCTTCTTCTGTTCTGTCCTGTACAGGTGCCGCAAAATTGCCGCCGTCATTAACATAATCCGTTGATTTCTTTGCTTCTGTATATTCATAATCCATACGGCTTCTCAAAAGCTGCTGTAAAGAATCCAGCTTCTGCTCTATCGCAGCAGTATCATTTCCCGGAGCATATGTATTAGTTGAATGACGTGTAATCTGTCTTTCAGAATATACACCGGAACTTTTTTGACTATTGTCCGCATTATAGTTTTCCGAAAGAGCATCACCTGCAATCTTATCAAATGAAGATACAGTTTTATCTTTTCTGTCAGGGGATTCATTTTCCTCCTGAGCCGCTGTAATCTCCACAAGATCCTTTCTGAAAAGTCTGAAAATACCTCTTTGCTTTAACGTCTTTACATTCAGAACAACTGCTGTGCTTCCCAATTCATCTCTTGCTTTAAGCACCGCCTCTGTCTCTGTCGGAGCCTGAAACTTCTTTACTATCATTTATGCTGTCACCATCCCAACTGATTGTAATTCAATATTTGATTCCACTTCATTATATGAAATCACAATAATATCCTTATAATAATCAACTGCCAGCTTCTTAAAATACATTCTGACAATCGGTGAAGTAATTACGATTGGGTTCTTCCCCATATCCTCAAGCTTCTTAAGCTCTTCTCCAAGTGATGCGATAATCTTCTTGGTTCTTTCAGGATCAAGTGTAAGATATGAACCCTGCTCCGTATTCTTTACTGCTCCCATTATTTCCTGCTCAATAGCAGGATCTAAAGTAACAACACTTGTAACCTCATCCAAAGGAAAATACTTTGCTGAAATAGCTCTCTTCAGGCTCTGCCTTACATACTCTGTAAGAATATCCGTATCCCTCGTAACTGCCGCATGATCAGCCAGCGTTTCAAAAATTGTAACCAAATCTCTGATTGAAATTCCCTCTTCCAAAAGATTCTGTAATACCTTCTGAACTTCACCGATACTCATCAGCTTA
>JAGAJD010000295.1 GCA_017626275.1 Lachnospira sp. | reverse complement strand
TGGCGGTTATTGATATAACAAAAGCGGGAAATCAGATTAAAAATACAACCTATGACCAGGTAAATCCGATTCTTTTAGTAGCATTAGTGTATTTGGTCATGGTAATTTTAATGACTAAGTTACTTAGTATTTTAGAAAGGAGACTGAGAAAGAGTGAACGCTAATTATTTGATTGAAACAGTTGACTTGTGTAAATACTATAACGGAGATACGATAAAGGCTTTAGATGGTGTAAGTGCAGGTATTAAAAAAGGTGAGGTTGTTGTTGTAATCGGACCTTCGGGTTCAGGTAAATCCACCTTTATCCAGCATTTAAACGGTCTTGTGCGTGCAACGTCAGGTACTGTTTATTACAACGGAATGGATATATATGATAAAGATTTTGATATGAAAATGCTCCGCAGCAAGGTTGGATTGGTATTTCAGTATCCTGAACACCAGTTATTTGAGACAGATATTTTTAAAGATGTATGCTTTGGACCGAAAAATCTCGGTCTGCCGAAAATGGAAGTGGAATTGAGAGCCTTTGAGGCACTGCGTCTTGTAGGACTTGATGAAAATCTTTATTATCAGTCGCCGTTTGATTTATCGGGAGGACAAAAGCGTCGTGTAGCGATTGCCGGAGTTCTTGCGATGAAACCGGAGGTATTGATACTTGATGAGCCTACGGCGGGGCTTGATCCAAGAGGGAGAGATGAAATTCTTGACAGTATTGCGGAATTAAAGGAAAAAACGGGGATTACGGTTATTCTCGTTTCACACAGCATGGAAGATGTGGCAAAGTATGTAAACAGGATTATGGTAATGAATGACGGTGCTTTGCTGTATGATGACGTACCTAAAAATATTTTTGCAAGATACAGACAGTTAGAGCAAATAGGACTGGCTGCACCGCAGGTTACTTATATTATGAATGATTTGAGGGAGGCAGGCTTTGCGGTAGATGTCAATGCAATTACTGTGGAGGAAGCTAAGGAAAGCATTTTAAAGAACCTTAAGAGAGCATAGTGGAAAGGCATAGGGTTACGATTTATGTTAAGAGATATTACGATTGGACAATATTATCAGACGGATTCTGTTATACACCGACTTGACCCGCGTGTAAAGCTTATGGGAACGCTTATTTTTATTATTTCGCTCTTTTTAGGCAGAAGTGTATGGCTGTATCTTGGCGTGACGATTTTTCTGGCGGCAGTGATAAAGCTGTCAAAGGTTCCTGTTAAATTTATTGTCAAGGGCTTAAAGGCAGTAGTAGTTCTTATTATGTTCAGTGTAATTTTTAATCTGTTTCTGACAGAGGGAACTCCGGTAGTGCATATCTGGAAGCTGACAATCACAAAAGAGGGAATCTATACTGCGGCATTTATGATGATAAGGCTTATTTTTCTTATTATGGGTTCGTCCCTGATGACGCTTACGACCACGCCGACAAACCTTACGGACGGTCTTGAAAAAGGGCTTGGCT
Source organism: Lachnospira sp. (assembly GCA_017626275.1). Classification (GTDB taxonomy): domain Bacteria; phylum Bacillota; class Clostridia; order Lachnospirales; family Lachnospiraceae; genus Lachnospira. The sequence goes on along the minus strand of JAGAJD010000295.1, from coordinate 1,327 downwards.
TTTTAAAGGTTATAAGAGTTCCTGTGCATGAAATTGCGATGATGATGTCGATTGCACTTAGATTTATTCCGATTCTTATTGAGGAGACAGATAAGATTATGAAGGCTCAGATGGCGCGAGGAGCCGATTTTGAAAACGGTAATCTTATTAAGCGTGCAAAGGCGATGATACCGATTCTTGTACCTTTATTTATATCAGCTTTCCGTCGTGCAAATGAACTCGCGATGGCAATGGAGGCGAGATGTTATCATGGCTCTGAGGGAAGAACGAAGATGAAGCCGCTAAAATATGGAAGAAATGACAGGATTGCCTATCTTGTTTTAGCTGTCTATCTTGTTTTGATGATTGGAATTAATGCATTTTTAGGCGGACGTATTATTTAGTTTATTTGAGGATAGAAAATGAAGCGTATAAAACTTACAGTGGCATATGACGGGACAAATTACAGCGGCTGGCAGATTCAGCCTAATGCGCCGACTGTGGAGCAGGTGCTTGACAGCGCGGTTTATGCACTTACAGGCGAAAATGTTCACGTGACGGGAGCAAGCCGGACTGACGCAGGGGTGCATGGACTTGGAAATGTAGCGGTGTTTGATACGGAATCGACAATCCCCGGAGGGAGATTCAGCTATGCGTTGAACAGATATCTGCCGGAAGATGTCAGTATTCAGGAATCAAGGCAGGTGGCAGATACATTTCACCCAAGGCACTGTAATACAAGAAAGACGTATGAATATAAAATATTAAATACAACATTTCCGATACCGCAGCTAAGAAATTATTCATGGCACGTTTCGGGAACGCTTGATGTGGATAAAATGCAGGAGGCTGCAGAGCTGCTGGTTGGAGAACATGATTTTAAGAGCTTTTGCTGTGTTAGAACGCAGACAGAGACAACAGTGAGACACATTTATTCACTCGATATAAGGCGCGAGGGCGATTTTGTGATTCTTTCGATTACGGGCAATGGATTTCTGTATAATATGGTTCGCATTATTGCGGGAACGCTTGTGCAGATTGGAAAAGGTCAGTTGTGTTCTGATGATATAAAGAAAATGCTTGAGCTTAGGGATAGGACTGTTGCGGGACAGACAGCACCGCCGCAGGGGCTTACGCTTATGAAAATAGAATATGTTGACGGAGATGATGCGGCTGTTGGATAATTAGCATAGAACAGAGTATTAGTGTAAAAGTATTTAAGTTTTGTGGATAACCGGTATGAATAATTATGAATGCGTGGAAAATATACACTTTTTTTGAAGAATACCTGAAAAATAATGTTGACACACGCGGAGGTGTGTTATATAATTGGTAAATGTGGCGTGGC
>JAGAJD010000294.1 GCA_017626275.1 Lachnospira sp. | reverse complement strand
GATGATGGGAATTATGAGTACTTTTTTATTTATTTTTTATGGTGCCGAAATGGGCAGCATTATTTTTGACGAACTTTCTGTAAAAACTTTTGTAAATGTACTTGCATGGCTGTGTCCTTTTTATTATCTTACAACAACACTCGGAAGTATACTAAACGGACTTGGACGCACCACCTTAACCTGCGTACATAATATTGCAGGAATCCTTATAAGAATAGGCTTTCTTGTGATTCTCGTACCCAAAATCGGTATTAAGGGCTATTTGTTCGGTCTTTTAATATCACAGATTTTTGTATGCATTTCACATTACATATGTCTGAATAATGCTTTCCACATAGGAATTAACCCTAAAGAACATATTATCATTCCGTTTTTGTTTTCTTTTATATCTGTCGGTATTTCAATGGTAGTGTATATACCATTGCGTACATTTGAACTTGGAAATCCACTTTTCCGGCTTTTTTGCGGTGCCTGTGCTGCCTCAGTCCTCTTTCTTATTCTGTTTAAACATACAGACACAAGCCTTGAAGCGTAAATTAAGATTCTTTCTTTTCCTCGGATCGCAGTTCCAGTTCTGCTTCTAATATAGACGGAGCTGCGTCCCACTCTGCCATTCTCGTTTCATACTGCCCTGCAAGCCACTTAATTGCTTCCAACCGCCCCACCTCTGAAAATTCAAAATTCTGTACTGTCTTTTTATCATCACTTACCGCTTCAGAGCAAAACGGTCCCTGCCATATCTGAACCTGAAACTCATAGTCAGGCTTCTCGCCTGTCCTTCTGATAAGATATTTCATTCCATGATGTTCCCCCGTATAAATACCATTATATACAAAAAAATTATACGGCATAATCTGACTTTCTTCTAACATACGTTTCTCCATTCCTCCGCATTAGCGTCATCTATTATCGAAGCAATTTGTTATAACTGTTATGACAAATTATAGCCATGTAAAATTACGCTGTCAAACGTACTTCTTAAATTTTAGCATTTCCGCCTTTACACCAAACACATGTTTTGATATAATTAACTTATCTTTCAGATTGGAGGCTTACCATGAACAGACATGATTCCATTTTTTATCATATCGATGTAAACAGCGCTTTTTTGTCATGGGCTGCCGTAGCCCGTCTGCAAAAAGACCCGTCTTCCGTTGATATAAGAACAATTCCTGCCGTTATAGGCGGAGACGAAAGCAAGCGGCATGGCATTGTGCTTGCGAAATCTGTTTCTGCCAAAGCTTTCGGTATTCAGACAGGTGAATCACTTGCCAATGCACGCAAGAAATGTCCTAAGCTTCAGGTATTCCCTCCTGATTTTGCAACCTATGTTACAATGTCCAATCAATTTATGGAATATTTGAAGGAAGTAGCTCCTTTAGTTGAGCAGTACAGTATTGATGAAGCTTTCTGTGATATGAGTGGAACTTCACTGCTCTACGGTGACTGTGTTGAATATGCCCACCGTCTTAAAGACTCAATTCGTGAAAAATTCGGCTTTACAGTCAACATCGGCATTTCAAGCAACAGACTTCTTGCCAAAATGGCATCAGATTTTAAAAAGCCCGATATGGTACATACCCTGTTTCCCGATGAAATTGCCGATAAAATGTGGCGTCTTCCTGTCGGCGAGCTGTTTTTTGTAGGCAGCGCCACCCGTCAGAAACTGTCCGCATTGGGAATACACACAATCGGAGACATAGCCAAAAGTGACAAAGAACTTTTGATAAGTCATTTTAAGAAACACGGGGAAGTTATATGGAATTATGCCAACGGCAATGATGTTGAACTTCCAACCCACCACAGCACTGCCAATAAAAGTTTTGGCAATTCGATGACCATTCAGTTTGATGTCACTGATTCTGAAACCGCCAAAACTATCCTATTATCTCTTTGTGAGACAGTCGGTGCAAGAATACGGGCAGAACATGCATATATCGGAGTTGTATCTGTCAATATTGTTGACAATGAATTTCATAGTATGTCAAAGCAATGCACACTCCCCTCCCGTACAGATGTCACGGAAATTATTTATTCAACTGCATGTTCTCTTTTTGATAGTCTATGGAACAATGCTCCCATACGACTTCTTGGAGTATCCGGGTCACATGCCACGACTGATGATTTTTACCAGATGAGTCTTTTTGATGAGGAAAAAAATGCAAAGCTTTCCAAACTGAATAAAGCGATTGATTCAATCCGCGGCAAATACGGCGAAGACAGTATTAAACGCGCCCGCTTTATAGACAGTGAGCATAAGCATATGTCGGGAGGTTTAAATAAAGAAAAGCGCACTCAATCGTGAAACACTAATATTTTATAATATTTTATCCGATATAAGTCATATAAATATCGTTTAACTATAAAAGCCGTTTTCACGGCAGAATGGAGTTCATATGTCAATAAATATAAATGCTTCTGTCATTATTAATAACCTAATGACTGACAATAATTATCGTTTTTCATCTACAAAACGAACAATCAAATATAATGAAGATGCCGACGCTGCAAGGAACTGCGCCACTGATTTTAAGAAAGCTCTCCGCAGCCTGAAGCAGATTGATACATCGCTCGGTCCTGTAAATGCCACCAAAAATAAAATTAAAGATTTGGTTAATTCTTACAATGACTTTATGACTTCTGCTTCTTCAATTAATGATTCTAAAAAAATGGATAAATATTTAAAGAAGCTTGATTCCTTGTTTGATGACTATTCAAGCGAGTTAAAAAGCATTGGAGTTACCAGAGCCTCTAATAAGAAATTAAAATTTGACGAGACTAATTTCTCCGAAGTAACAACTAAACAGCTTGACGCAGTATTCGGAAAAGATAAATCATTTATAAATGACGCAGTTAAATATACTAAATCTATATACAGAACTGCCGGAGATTCGTTAAATGTTCCGGTTAATGCGCTGACCTCAACAACGATTTCACTCTCCGCCAGTAATTCGGCACTTGCACAATCAAGCGGAACTTTAGCTTCACATATGCAGAAATTCTTTAGTCTTGATTATGCGGAGTCTAATCGTGAAAGCATAGTGTCTTACTTAAAAGAATATGTTGAAAATTATAATAATACGATAGCTAAATCAGCTTCAGCAGCACTTAATTC
>JAGAJD010000293.1 GCA_017626275.1 Lachnospira sp. | reverse complement strand
ATTCACCTGAATATTCGCCATACTGCTGTTAATCATCATCTGATTTGTAATTCTCATATTAACTCCATTCCGCCGCCCTCGCAGCATTATACTCCTGTCTGATTAATCAGCTTGTCATAAATCTGATTCATAACGGATAACATTTTAGAATTCAGATTATATGCCTGCTGGAATTTCATCATATCCATTGCCTCTTCATCTGTATCAACACCCATCACAGATAAACGCTGATTATGAATTGTCGTCTGCAAATTTGTATAATTAGCAAGCATATTTGCAGCATCACTTGAATCAATCGACATATCACTCACAATACTCTCAAGGAAATACGCTCCCGTACCGCCGTCAAATATCTTGGCACTCTGAAGCTTTCTTATCTCCTCCATAATATCAGCCTCAGCTTCACCCGTTCCTGCTGAAGCTCTTGTTGCCAATTTATCAGGAGAAACTAAAAGTTCACTGTTCACAGTGATATTAAGTGCTGTCATCGTATCAGTGTTCTGCTGCGTAACAAACAGTGAAATTCCCTGATGCTTGCCGTCAGAAGAAATACCTCTTTTAAGTATATCATTTACTGCATCTGCAAATGTCGAAACAAACTGGTTAAGCTGTGACTGATAATACGGTATTCCTTTATAATCGGTATTCTGTTCATTTCTAAGAACCGACTCCATAAGCTTATTTCCGTCGGAATCAAGAATATAATTTCCGTTATCGTCAACCGCATACTGTTCAAATTCTCCGTTACAGCCGTCTCTTATATCTACAAGTGTCTTAATCTGTCCTCCCAAAGACGGGCTGTAAAGATTAAACGGCTGTCCCGAATCCCATATCACATCATATAATGCCGGTGCATCCGATGCATTTCTTTTTTCTGCCCTTGCTTCTGTATGAAGCGTGTTGTATTCATAACCGTCTACTAATGTCTGACCGTTAATGGAAACCTTATATTCCGTAAGACCATTTCCAATCTGATCCTCTTTTATTGAAACATTAACAATCTGTGACAGGTCATCTACCAAAGCATTTCTTTGATCTCTTAAATCATTGGCATTGCCATAGTTTGCCTCTATCTGATTAATCTGACGGTTAAGGGCTGAAATATTCTGTGCCAGAGAATTAATCTGCTCAACAGCATCTTTTAATTCATTGTTGGCATCCTCCTGAACCTTTCTAAGATTAGTAGATAATGTGTTAAAATACTGTGAAAAACTCATCGCGTTATTAATAAGCTGATTCTTTGCCGAATCCTCGCCAGGTGTCTTAATTACATCTTCTACAGCCTCAAAAAATGATTTATACTCATCACAGTAACCTTGAAGATTCCATTCATCAAGGAAATCCTCTATCTGCCTCATATAATTTTCTTTAGCTTCATATTCACCGTAATTTGCCTGATTATTGCGATATTTCTGATCGTAGTAACTGTCACGAAGCTGCGTAATCTCTGTTACCGTTACACCTGCACCAAGAGTACCGTAGGTTGAAAACGTTCTCAAAGCCTGTGCTGCCTGTGTTGAAGCCTGCTGTCTTGTATATCCTTTAGTATTAACATTAGACACATTATGTCCCACAACATTCAGTGAGGTATGTGCTGCCTGAAGTCCTGTATAAGATATTGTCAATCCAAAAAATGTAGATGCCATATGCTTTACTCTCCTGTTATTTTTTTAACATATTTTTAGCCGTTTCCTAATGTTACAATCAAATGTTCAATCATCTCACTCACAACATTAACATATCTTGAAGCTGCATTATACGCCTGTTGGAACTTAATCATCTTCTGAAGTTCTTCGTCAGATGATACACCCTCAATCTGAAGTCTCTGATTATCATATCCCTCAACCATTGTCTCCTGATTACTTACATAATTACCAAGAACCCTGCCTATTGTTGCATATTCACCGATGAAATTATCGTAAAATGTATTAAAGTCAGCAGTCGCATACACCTCCGGATTAAGTGAAGCAAATTTATTACTCCACAAATCCACAAGCGCCTGAGCTCTTTCAAAGTCTTCCTTTCCCTGCAATGTTGAAAGCGGTATCTTTCCTACATGCTGTGCTACTTCTTCATTCATTACAAGATTACCGATTGTATATTTAGATTCATTTCCTTTTAAATCAATATTATTTCTGACATATACCTTATCACCGTTAGCGTCCGTAGTTACAATATAACGCTTTGTATTAATTCTTGAGAACAATTCCTCGCCCACTGTCTTATCATCGTCCGTACCGTAATCAGTTTTGTCCATATCAAGCACGGAATAAATATATGTATCTGCCTGTTCCTTCTGCGACAAATCAGTATCTATATATAATTCTTCATTAGATGTGTAGCTGTATGTTCCATCTCCATTATCAATACCCTGTACCTCTCTGCCGAGTCTGGTGTACAAGACTGCCTCAGCAGAATTATATATATGTTTATCCGCATGCAGTTCTTTTCCGTTACCATCAGTAAGCGCTGCCGTAAGCACCATCTCTTTCTCAGGACAAAGCGTATCATTAATTGATTCAACTATTCCGTTTACGAGCTTATCAAGTCCTGCAAATGCACTTAAAATTGCCGACGGCTCAATATATGTATTGTAATATTCCTGCTGCTTCTCATACTGCATATAAGCTTCATTATATGCAGCCAGTCCCTCAGCAGTTGTCAAATCATAATCCTTTTCGTCCGGCTTTACAGGAACATCTTCAGCCGTAACATTAACACTTCCACGTGCAATAATTGTTCCCTTTAACGAGCCTTTATCCGAATTATCTCCATTTGAGATAGGCTTTGTTATATCAAATACATCTCTCTCAAATGAAGGCCATGTAGGGATAAGCAGTGTATTTCCCTCCATTGTCCTTGACGACATTTCCGTCACACTGTTTTCATTTACAAACGGAATCCCCTCACAACTTACAAGAACTCTTCCGTTTCCCTCTTCATAATAGGAAATTTTGATATATTCACTCAACTCATCTAACGCATTATCTCTTTCATCTCTTAAATCGTTCGCATACTCTCCACAGCCCGACTCGATACCCTGAATACGTCTGTTTAAAGTAAAAATCGTATTACCCAGCTCATTAATACGGTCTATCTTATTCTTCACCTCAGTGTTAAGAGTTGTCTGATAATCCTTAAGACTTTCATATATCTTATTAGATCTGTTTACAAATGCAGACGCATACTGAATAAGTGAAGACCTTGCCACTGTACTTGTAGGATTCTTACTCAGTTCATTAACCGCTGAATACAGATTCTTTAAGCACTCCTGATAAGTTACGCCCTGCATTTCACCGAACAAATCCTCGACCTCTTCAACAGCATTATAATTGCTCGTGTAATATCCGAGTCTGCTGTTTTCTGAACGGTATGCCTTATCAATGAACGCATCCCTTATTCTTCTTATCTCCTGAACAGTAACACCAAGGCCATATTTACCCTGTATATTACTTCTTGTTCCTGCAGGAAGATATGTTCTGTCATTAAACGTAATCTGCTGTCTTGTATAACCTGTTGTATTAATATTTGATAAATTGTGTGCCGTAGTATTTAATGCTGTCTGTGCTGAATGCAGACCCGAAGCACCGATATACAGACTGCCCATTCCATTCGCCATTATTACTCCATTCTGCCCTTAACGCTCCTCCATAAGCCCGGCTGTCAACCCCTCCATAGGTAGACCTGTATAAATATATTGAGATATTTTTATACCTCATAAAAGAAAAGCTGCATATATTCTAATGCAGCCGTAAGATGTCAATATTTAACATATCTATAAAAAATCAAATCTCACTCTTACTGTTTTGCATCAAAACTGTTGATTGTCTGAACGGTATTTTCTTCATAGCTCCCCCTGCCATAATTCGCCGTCTGCGGCGCCAGCACTGAATTTTTCGCAAGATTCAGTTCAAATTCAACCATATCAAGCGATTCCTTAATCAACAGCTTATTATTCTCATTTATTTTCATAAGTTCATTTAATGTACGCTTTATACCTGCATGAACCTCTTGAAGCCTGTCATGCTCCTTTGGCTGTTTCTCAAGAACCTTTATTATATCTTCAAGCTTATTATCTTTCTTCTTAAGGTTAAGCACATTGCAGATGTCATCTACATTCTCCCTGCGTTTCTCCTCAAGCTCACTGATTGAGTCAATTCTTTCCTGTTCCTTTAAAAGAATCTCCTGCAGCTCATCAGTATCACCTTTAACGATAACTCCCGTCTTATAATCCGACAATTCCAAAAGCTTCTTATATTCCTCATGCTCCTGATTCAGTACATCAATTAATGTCTCAACTAAACTCGCCATCTCAAAGCTTCTCCTTAAAATGATAACGTAACTGCGCTATCAAGCATCTTCTGTGCCACTGCCTCCGCACTTACATTATAATTTCCTGATGCCATCTTAGCTTTGATTAAAGCCACCTTATCCTCTCTTATATCCGAAGCATTGTTTACTGCCTCTTTTGCCACCTGATAATCTCTTGCTGATCTTGATATCTCCAGCTTATCACTATATGAAGCTGTGCTGCCGCTCTTCTTAACCGCAGTTGCCGCACCTTTCTGATAAATCCGGCTCACTGCACTGTATGCTTCTACACGCATTGCTGAACGCCTCTCTTTCCATTAATAAATCTAAAATCTATATACTTTCATATGCTTCATTCATATTATCGGTTTTTTCTTCAAAAACCTTAACAGCTTTCTTTTATTTTATGATGTTTTTTAATTTAAAAATAGTAACAATCCAGCCATCAATGTCATTAAAAAATTTTTAATCCTGACTTGCATCAAATGTGCCTCACCCTATCAGCACTTTCTTCCCATGAAAAGCAAAGCCATAACTTCTTATTTTTTCCTTTGGAATCCCCCTTGAAATCAACTGCTGTGTATACTGCTTTTCACTAATTTGGTGCAGCGCTTCCTTCACCGTATCCTTAAGCGTTTCCTCATCCTCTTCGTCCTGCACCTTAAATTCCAGTATCCGTCTACATATGCTTCCTGCATTGGTGTGTCGTATTCGTCCAAAAGGATAATCACCTTTTTGCCATAATAGCGGTATAGGTAATCCGACAACTGATAAAGCGCAAGTGTTGCATCACTGTCACGCATATCTACCGACAAAATCCGGTCAAAAAAAGCCCTGTCTGCTTCCACTAATACATCACTGTCTTTTAAAAATGAATATTTCACATACAGATTCGTAAGTATCTGACAGATTTTTTCCCGGGTGGTCTTACAGTCTTTCTCCTTTATATTTGCAAATGACAGGCTGATAACAGGATAAGTTCCCTGTAGCTCCCTGTATTTTTCATTTTCCCAGATAGAAAGACCCTCAAACAGCTTCCCCCGTCCTGCATAATCCACAGAAAAGAACTGCTCGACCATGCTCATATTAAGTGTCTTTCCGAATCGGCGCGGACGGGTAATAAGTGTCACGCTGTCCCCGCTCTCCCACCATTCCTTAACAAAAGAGGTTTTATCAATATAGAAATATTTTTTCTCAATCAAATCACCAAAATCCTGTATCCCTATCGCTACTGTTCTTGCCATAAATACCTCCCAATAAATGATTTTCAATTACATGTTGATGTATAGAAAAAACCGTGTCCATGAATCACTTCAAAAACACGGCATTTTAAATATAAACAGTAATATCAGCCTTTATCAAGAAATCTCATTCTTGCATTTTCTCTTGGCTCTCTCTTAGGTGCAGCAGCAGCTTTCTTCTGATACAGATTATCAAGCTGATTTGCCATTGTCGACTTACAGTTCTCACAGTAGCGTCCCGTCTTAATTGTCGCTCCACAACACTCACACGCAAGTCCAACCGGAGAATCATCAGCAAAACAAAGGCGTTCCTCTCTTACCCACTGCTCAATCTGTTTAGAACTCACATCACATGCCTGCGAAACTTCTGCTATCCCCGCCTGTACATTATCCCTTATATATTCCTTAACCTCTGCAAACTTATCTTCAAGATTTTGGATACATTCCGGACATAAAGTCCTGTATGGTCCTCCTATATAATTAAACAACTTACCACACCGTCTGCAATTTCTTACGTCCATAATTCCCTCCTATTTTTAATCTTATATATTCAAAAGCCTTTCCCTATGCTCAGGCAAAGAAAATACACCTCTTCTGCACCATACTGTTTAAGCACCTTTGAACACTGATCTACGGTTGCTCCCGTTGTATAAATATCATCAACCAACAATATTTTCTTATATTCTACTACATTTATCTGAATATTAAAAGCATTTTCAACATTTTTTCTTCTTTCAATGTCATTTAATTCTTTCATTGGGGTTGTTTTTTTAGACCTTATCAGAATTTCAGTATTTACAGGAATATTAAGACGCTTTCCAAGTTCACAGGCAAGAAGTTCTGCCTGATTATAGCCTCTGTGCCGCTGTTTTGCAGAAAACATCGGTACCGGGATTATCACCTCTATGCCCCACTGTGCGATAAGACCTCCGTATCTGTCTGCCGCTTCATGTGCATAAAATGATGCATACTCTCTTTTATTTTTATATTTAAATCTGTATATTGACTGTTTTACTGCATCTGTATACAGATAAACCGCCACACCTCTGTCGTAGCTGTGTTTCTTTCTTTTACAGTCATAGCAGTACTCATCTGTCTCACTGTCAAGCTGCTTTCCGCATTTAATACAGTACGGCTCTTTTATGCACTTAACTTTCTGTATACATTCTCTGCATATCCGTTCTCTTTTCCCGCTGTCATATCCAAGCAGTCCGCCGCAGACAGGACACACCGGTGGAAATATTGCGTCCACCAGCGTGTTTTTAACACCATAAAGCATTTCCTTTAAATCATATCTCATTTGCTACCCCGCTATACTTTCATTCAACTCACGGATTCTAACATCAAGTGAAGAATACCTTTTTTGTTCCGACTCATTGGCAGCCATCTGGTGAAAACAATCTTCCACTCCAACCATGCACACGCACGTTCTTGCTCTCGTAACTGCCGTATATAAAAGATTCCTGTTCATCAGCATACGAGGTCCCGTAAACATTGGAATAATAACCGCCGGATACTCACTTCCCTGAGATTTATGAATCGTTATTGCATAGGCAAGCTCCAGTTCATCAAGCTGTGTAAAATCATATTTCACATAACGGTCATCATCGAATCTCACAAGCATCTGTTCGGCAAATGTATTTATATCCTCAATCACGCCCATATCTCCGTTAAACACACCGCTTCCATGTTCAAATGCCACGCCGTAGCTGCTTCTTTTTTCCCACTCAAGCTGATAATTATTTTTAATCTGCATAACCTTGTCACCAACGCGGTAAACCGTATCACCGACTGTTTTTTCCATCTTATCATGTGACGGAGGATTTAAGTATTCCTGCATAATTCTGTTTAAACGGTACGCTCCGACAGCCGACTTACGTGTCGGAGTAAGAATCTGTATATCCTTTCTGTCAGCATGAACATAATCCGGCAGTTTTTCCTTTAACAGTGTACACATTGCCGATATAATCGCATCTGCACTGTCACGTTTCACGAACAGAAAATCTTTGCTGTATTTGTTTAATACAACACGCTCACCTCTGTTAATTTTATGGGCATTTGTAATAATCTCACTTTCCGCTGCCTGTCTGAAAATCTTTTCAAGCTTTACCACCGAAAAACAGCCCGATGCAATAATGTCTTTCAGCACATTTCCCGGTCCCACGCTTGGAAGCTGGTCTACATCTCCCACAAGAATGAGGCGTGTTCCGACAGCAACCGCCTTAAGCAGTGAATTCATAATATTTACATCAACCATTGACATTTCATCTACGATTACTACGTCAGTTTCAAGCGGATTTTCTTCATTTCTGTCAAAATGCATGCTCTCCGACGGTCCGCCGCATATTTCAAGCAGTCTGTGAATTGTCTGTGCTTCATAGCCGCTTGTCTCCGTCATTCGTTTTGCAGCTCGTCCTGTCGGTGCAGCAAGTCTTATATCAAGCCCCTCCATCTCAAAATACTTAATAATTGTATTAATCGTTGTGGTCTTTCCTGTTCCCGGCCCGCCCGTAATAATCATCAAACCGTTTAAAACCGCTTTTTTAACAGCCTCTTTCTGTATATAATCAAGCTCTATTCCGTTACTCTCCTCAATACTTGTGATTCGCTCATTAATCTCGCCGTCCTCCACGGAATAAGGGATATTTAAATCGTAAAGGTGCCTTGCTATTGACGCTTCCATGTAATAATACATTGAAGCATATACGCACCTGCTTCCGTCAGAAGCAGTCTTTACGACAATTTTCTTATCAATCGCCATATCCATAATATGTCTGTCCATATCACGTATATCTATCAGCAAAAGCTCAGGAACAGCTCTGCAAAGCTCCTCATAGGGAAGATATGTGTGTCCCTGCGCCGCCGCCTGACTTAAAATATATAAAATTCCGCTTCTGACCCTGAAATCAGAATCCACCTGTATCCCCGCCTTCGAGGCAATATCATCTGCCATTTTAAAGCCAATGCCCTCTATATCTTCTGCAAGGCGGTACGGGTTCTGCCTGATAATTGTATAGATTTCCTGACCATATCTGGAATAAATTTTATTGGCGAGATTCATGTTAATTCCATAATCCTGCAGAAACATCATGGCTTTTCTCATGTCTCGCTTATCAACAAGCTGAGCTGCGATATCCATTGCTTTGGAAATGCTGATTCCTTTTATCTCTGCAAGGCGTTCCGGCTCTTCCTCCATAATTCTAAAGGTATCATCACCAAATTCCTTTACAATCCTATCCGCCATTTTCTCGCCAATACCCTTAACCGCGCCGGAGCTTAGATAACGTTTTACCGACTTAACATCGTCAGGTGCCTTGAACTCATAAGACTTAACCGAAAACTGCATATCATAAGACGGATGCTTTACAAAGCTTCCATGTGCAGCTATAAATTCACCTGCGCCGATGTATGTCAATACACCAACGCAGGTAATCTCCTCGCCCTTATATACTACCGTAAATACAGTATATCCGTTATCCTCATTACGGTATATAATGTTTTCCACAAATCCCTCTATGTAATTCAGGGTTTCATAATCCAAATTATTCCACATTGCCTTCCATATCCTGAATACTGTAATTACGTTTCATCTGATTATATAAATTCTGTGCAATGCCAAGCCCTTGTCCGTTTTCCGAACTACACAAAGCTTCTGAAAGCATTGTAACCATCTTATCGCCGTAAAAATCTGACATCGTACTCATTCCGGAATCACTTTCGGAAGAAAGACCAAAGATTGAACCGTAGCCGTTATCATCTTCGCCGTCCACATCTGCCATTTTTATCATGGATTTTACCATCTGCTCAACAAAATACTCTTCAAAGTCCTTGCAGACCTCCATAAGTTCATCATCGGACGCCGATGATAAATCCTTTGTATTGAGAGTACTCTGTAATGCGCCTGTGGTTGTATCTGTATATGTACCATTAGTATACATGGAATTTAATCCGCTAATCATATCACTCATAAGCGTCTCCTATTTATCTCTTCAGATTGTTAGCCTGCTCCATCATGGTATCAGAAGTTGTAATCGCTCTGGAACACAGTTCATATGCTCTCTGTGCAGTAATGAGATTAACCATCTCAGTTGCCACATTTACATTGGAAGCTTCAAGATATCCCTGTTTTAAAGTACTCTTCTTTCCAACTTCATCATAATCCTCATTTAATGCAATACCGGAAGCTTCAGTCTCCATGAGAAGAGAATCTCCCGTTTTGTCAAGACCTGACGGATTGGCAAACTGGAACAGACCAATCTTTACGCCTATCATTGTAGGATTGTTGTTATTCTCCTCGCTTGGATATAATAAATTACCATCTGAATCAACAGAAATCTTAGTCGGGTCATATTCTGCCGGAAGCACCATTTCAGCCCCATCGGAACTTAATACAGGAAGTCCTTCTGCTGTACAGAGCATATATCCTTCAGAAGCCAGCGAAAAGTAAAGATTACCGTTTCTTGTATAATATGTCTGTCCGTCTTCTCCGACAACACCGAAGAAACCTTCTCCAACGATTGCAAAATCAGTGTCACTGTCTGTCTTATTAACTGACCCTTGCGTATACTGTGATGTAACTGACGATACTCTTGAGCCTAAGCCAACCTGGGCATTGACAGGCTTTGTCTCCCCGTTTGCCGATGTCGTCTTTGCCTGAAGCTGCTGATAAAGCAATGACTTAAAATGTGTTGTCTCCATCTTGTATCCGGTTGTATTAACATTTGCCAGATTGTTGGCAATAGTATCAACATTTGTCTGCTGTGACGTCATACCTGACGCCGCTGTCCATAAAGATCTTACCATAATTTTCTCCGTTCCCGCCGCTTTCAGCGGCATTTAGTCTGTTATCAGCTCAACTCTGACATTGATACCATCTTTGAAAGCATGGAATCAATAGTCTGTATTACTTTCTGTCCACTTTCATATTCTCTTGCAAGTGCAATCATATCAACCATCTCTGAAACCACGTTAATATTGGAAGCCTCCAGATATCCCTGTTCAACGGCTGCTGTACATTCCGTTTCCGATGCACCCTCTACTGTTCTGAAAAGATTCTCGCCATATTTTTCAAGATAGTTGTAATCTTCAAAATCAACAAGAGCAAATGTATCTACATACTGCCCGTCGGCAAAAATATTGCCCTGTGAATCTACCGAAAGCGAATCCAAATCTGTCGGAAGCTGTATTCTTCCGCCCTCGCCAAGAATATAGTCGCCGTCCTTAGTCACAAGATACCCCTCAGAATTCATCTGGAATGCACCGTCTCTTGAATACATCGTGCTTGTCTCTCCAAGCTTATTGGTAAATTCAACTGAGAAAAAACCTTTTCCTGCAAGTGCAAAATCAAATGTATTGCCTGTTGACTGCAGCGAACCCTGTGTCCAGTCTCTGTAAGTTTCCCCAATCTTAGCCCCCAGACTTATCTTACCGATATTCTGATTCAAGTGTCCCACTGATAAGTCCTTAATTTTAATTGCATATACGGAATCAAATGCCTGCGTAGTACAGCCCTCAGACTTAAAGCCTGTGGTTGTGGCATTAGCAAGATTATTAGATATAACGTCTAATCTCTTCTGGCTGTTTACCATTCCCGTATATCCCGTGTAAAGCCCCTTAACCATTACATTTCCTCCTCATGTCAGATTTATTTGTCGTCCCTGTAACCGGCAAGAAATTCTATAAACTTACCTGTTCCGATTGCAACTGCCGTCATCGGATCTTCCGCTGTAACCGTGTTAATGCCGGTCTTCGATTCTATCAGTTCTTCTAAGCCCTGAAGAAGACTTCCGCCGCCTGTCAATACAATTCCTCTGTCGGCAATATCTGATGCCAGTTCCGGTGGTGTTTTTTCAAGAACGCTGTGTACTGCTTCTACAATCTGTGAAGTAGCTTCTCTTAAAGCCTCTTCTGTCTCTTCTGATGTAACCTCAACAGTCTTAGGAAGACCTGTAACAAGGTTTCGTCCTCTTACGTTCATCGTTGCAACCTCAGCCCTCGGATATGCTGAACCAATCTTTATCTTAAT
>JAGAJD010000292.1 GCA_017626275.1 Lachnospira sp. | reverse complement strand
GATTATGGATCAGTATGCAGGCGGTATCAGTACGGATTATCAGTATAATCAGAGCAGATTAAAGTTGGCAGATGAAAAAATTGAAGCCTTGCAGGGCTTGTGCAGTCAGTTGTCGGCTAAAGATATGGACGATTTGCTTAGAATTTATGAGCTTAAAGAGCGTCTTGTTGTCTGTCGTGTTGTCATTGCACATCTGCTCGCCAGAAAAGAAACGAGATGGCACAGCTTTGCAGAAAATGCGGATTATCCGGAAAAGAGTGCAGATTGGGAAAAATATGTCAATTCCCGCATGAAGGACGGAAAGGTAGAAATTATTTTCAGAGAACTGGTGACAGGAGGAAAAGTGTATGAGCATACGGATTTCGCAAAGTAAATGCGTGGGCTGCGGAAAATGTATTGAAGCATGTCCGGGCAATTTAATCAAAAAAGATGCACAGGGAAAGGCATATATTAAGCATATTCGTGACTGCTGGGGCTGTACATCATGTTTGAAGGAATGTAAGACAGGTGCTGTTTTCTTTTATCTGGGAGCAGATATAGGCGGACATGGAAGTACACTTTCCTTTTCGGAAAAAGGCGATATAAGTACATGGAAAGTGACTGATATTTCCGGCAATGTGCAGACGATTGAAGTAAATAAAAAAGATGCTAATAAATATTAAATAATAGGAGGACTTGTGTGATGGGAAATTTATCTCACCTTGATGAGTTAGAGGCAGAAGCAATCTATATAATCAGAGAAGTGGCGGCGGAATGTGAAAATCCGGTTATGTTATATTCGATAGGAAAGGACAGTTCGGTTATGCTGCATTTGGCAATGAAAGCATTTTATCCGGAGAAGCCACCGTTTCCGTTTTTGCATGTGGATACGACATGGAAATTTAAAGAAATGATACAATTTAGAGATTATATTGCAAAGAAGCTCGGAATAGAAATGCTTGTTTACAGTAATCAGGAGGGTATTGATGCCGGAATTAATCCGTTTGACCATGGTTCAGCTTATACGGATATCATGAAAACGCAGGCATTAAAGCAGGCATTAAACAAGTATCAGTTTACGGCAGCATTTGGCGGTGGACGACGTGACGAAGAAAAATCACGTGCAAAAGAAAGAATTTTCTCTTTCAGAAATGCAGCACAGGCATGGGATCCGAAAAATCAGCGCCCTGAAATGTGGAAGCTTTATAACACAAAGATTCACAAGGGTGAAAGTATTCGTGTATTTCCTATTTCTAACTGGACGGAAAAAGATATCTGGCAGTACATAAAAAGGGAAAATATTGAGATTGTTCCGTTGTATTTTTCAAAGGAACGACCGGTTGTATACAGAGACGGCAATATCATCATGGTAGACGATGACAGAATGAAGTTAAGAGACGGCGAGAAAATTGAATATAAGAAGGTCCGTTTCCGTACTTTGGGCTGCTATCCGTTGACGGGCGGCGTGGAATCAGACGCAGAGACATTAGACGAAATTATTGAAGAAACATTAAGCGCAGTATCTTCTGAACGTACCAGCCGTGTGATTGACCATGAAGAGGCGGGAAGCATGGAGAGAAGAAAGAAGGAGGGTTATTTCTAATATGAAAGGTTTGTTAAAATTTATTACTTGCGGAAGTGTAGATGACGGAAAATCTACTTTAATCGGACATATTCTTTATGATTCAAAACTCCTTTATGCCGATCAGGAAAAGGCGTTGGAATTGGATTCCAAAGTGGGAAGCAGAGAGGGAAAGATTGACTATTCTCTTTTACTCGACGGATTAATGGCAGAAAGAGAGCAGGGAATTACAATAGATGTAGCATACCGCTACTTTACAACAGATAACAGAAGCTTTATTGTTGCCGATACTCCGGGACATGAGGAGTATACAAGAAACATGGCGGTTGGCGCTTCCTTTGCCGATTTGGCAGTTATTTTGGTAGATGCAAAACAGGGTGTATTAGTGCAGACAAAGCGTCACGCAAGAATCTGTTCTCTCATGGGAATTAAGCATTTTGTATTTGCAGTCAACAAAATGGATTTAGTAGGTTACAGCAAGGAAGTTTTTGATAAAATAGAAACACAGATTGCAGAGCTTACAAAGGAATTAGGCTTAAAGAATGTAAAGATTATCCCTGTATCTGCAACAGAGGGTGATAACGTAACAACAAAGTCAGAAAACATCGGCTGGTATCAGGGAGAAGCACTTCTTCCATACTTAGAGCAGGTTGATGTTACAGAGGCAGAAGAGGAAAAGGGCTTTTATATGCCGGTACAGCGTGTCTGCCGTCCAAACCATGAATTTAGAGGTTTTCAGGGACAGATTGAGGCAGGAAGTATTCATGTCGGTGATGAGATTACCACACTTCCAAGCAATGAACAGGCACATGTAAAAAGTATCCATGTTGGCGATAAAAATGTGGAGACGGCAGAAAAAGGACAGCCGGTTACAATTCAGCTTGACAGGGAGGTAGACGTATCAAGAGGCTGTGTGTTATCAATAGATTCTGATGCGAAGACAACAGCAGCGATTACGGCAACGATTCTCTGGATGGACGATGCGGCACTTGAAAATGGCAAGAACTTTTTTGTTAAATTAGGAACAAAGATGATTCCTGGTCTGGTAACGCAGATTATACACTCTATTGATGTCAACACGGGAGAAGAAAAAGAAGTCAGCGAGCTTCATAAAAATGAAATTGCAGTCTGCAAAATTGCATTTGCTGACAGGATTGTAGCTGATGTATTCAGTGAGCATAAGACATTGGGAGAGCTGATTTTAATTGACCGTGTAACCAACATGACATCTGCCTGCGGTGTCGTCACAGAGATTCATGCAGATGAGAGCGGCTTGCAGGAGCAGAAGGTCAACAGGAAAGTGCGTTCTGCATTAAATGGTCAGACTGCCGTGACAGTGGAATTTCCAATAGGAAAGCATGGTATTACATTAGATTTTATAGAAAAAGTTGAGAAGCAGTTAAGTATAGAGGGCAGACATACATATCTGTATGAGTCGGAAGTAGATGAACCGGTAGAAACAGTTGTAAATCATCTGACTGAAGCAGGTATTGTTGTTTTGCTGGCACTTGATGAAGCATTATCAGATAAAAAGTTTTTGCAGGACGATAAGACATATTACAGGGACTGGCAGTCGGAGGAGAGCTTATCTGTTGAGACGGCTGTTGCGTTTATCAAGAAAGTGTCTTCGTATTCATCAGGTGTTTCCGTACATGGCGACTATATATAGTTATGATATTTCAGTGGAAATGCATAAACTTGAAATATAAAGTGATTGACAGCAGGAAAATTATGGATTATACTTGTCTTAACTTAAAACATAGTAATTAGATAGGAATAAGAGGATAATGGAATTTAATACAAAATTATTGCATGGAAATGCAGTGAAAAGATATCCTGAGGGTGCAACACTCCCTCCAATAAGTCAGGTCAGTGCATTCTCCTATGAAACAGCAGAAGATTTAGAGAAAGTTTTTAATAACAAGGCACCCGGATTTGCTTATACAAGAATAAGCAATCCGGCAGTAGATGCCTTTGAGCGCAGAGTGTGCGAACTCGAAGGCGGAATAGGTGCAGTTGCCTGTGCTTCCGGCATGTCAGCAGTTACGCTTGCATTGTTAAATATTTTAAGCGAGGGCGATGAAATTATTGCAGGAAGCGGTCTGTTTGGCGGAACGATTGATTTGTTTGAGGATTTGCAGGAGTTTGGAATTACAACACGTTTTGCAAAGCATATTACAGTTGAAGAGATAGAGCCTTTGATTTCAGAAAAAACAAAAGTTGTTTTTGGCGAAGTTATCGGCAATCCGGGACTTGATATTATTGATTTAAAAGCAGTTTCCGAATTTGTACATAGTAAAGGAATACCTCTTATTGTAGACAGTACTACGGCAACACCGTATCTTGTAAGACCTTTTGATTATGGTGCGGACGTTGTAGTTCATTCTTCATCTAAGTATATTAACGGCGGAGGAAATTCAATCAGCGGAATTATCATAGACAGCGGAAAATTTTCATGGGATTATTCACGTTATAAAGGACTTGCAAAGTATAAGAAATACGGTGAATTTGCTTATCTTGCAAAGCTGCGTAACGGAGTATGGAGAAATATGGGCAGCTGTCTTGCACCAATGAATGCATTTTTAAATATTGTCGGTATGGAAACGCTGGGGCTGCGCATGGACAGAATCTGTCATAATGCTTATGAATTGGCAAGTGCAGTCGACGGGCTGAATGGTGTATCAGCGAATTACCCGTCTCTTAAGGGGAATCCTTATGAGAAACTTGTACAGAGCCAGTTAAACGGATTGGGCGGCGGTATTTTAACCATTCGTGCAGGTTCAAAGGAAAGAGCTTATCAGTTGATGAATGCATTAAATTATGCACTGAATGCTACAAATATCGGTGATGCGAGAACATTAGTCATTCACCCGGCTTCTACGATATACATACATAATACGGAAGAGCAGATGAGAAATGCCGGAGTTTTTGAAGATACAATACGTGTCAGCGTCGGAATTGAGGACGTAAGTGATTTAATTGAAGATTTTACTTCGGCAATTACAGCTTTGAAGTGATGTATGGATTTATAAGGAGGATAAAACATGGCAACGGATTATGCAGTATTAAAAAAGGGCGGATTTATGCGCCAGAAACAAAAAAACAACTTTTCTTTAAGACTTCGTGTGGTAGGCGGTAATGTGACAGCAAAGCAGCTTGCTAAAATCGCTGAGGTATCGGAAAAATTCGGAGACGGATATGTACATTT
>JAGAJD010000291.1 GCA_017626275.1 Lachnospira sp. | reverse complement strand
GCGTATCTTGGAAGGGGAAGTCATCTTCTTGGAAGTATTTATTATTATCAGGGATATATTTACCTGTTTAAGTTGTCCAATGGCAATGCGGCAGTGGAACAGATTGAGCCTGACGGAAGCAGCAGAAGGGTTATTGCGGAGGTGATGCCAAATGACGGAAGCTCATCGTTATGTATGGCATTTCATAACGGTTGCGCATATGTGTATGACCACACAGCACATATTCATTCAGATGAAGAACACACTGAATGTATTAAGGAAGTTTCACTTGAAACGGGTGAGGTACATAATATCTATGAGATAACAGGTATTAATATGGCGATTGATAATGCTAAAAGCTTTGGCGGAAAGTTATTTTTTGTTGTAGAACAAGGCTGCAAAAATGAGGATACGGGTATTATAGCGCTGAAAGGACAGGGACTGTTTGCTTATGATTATGATACTAAGCAGGTTTACTGTATTAATGAGAGTGATATTTATGACTATTACATGGATATAGAAAATAATAACCTATATTATTACATTAACGGGGAAGGCTTGTATAAGGCGGACATTAATACGATGGAAAGCAGCTTAATATATCAGGCATCAAAAGAAATGGATATGTGCCAGATATCTTATGATGGAAAATATGTGTATCTTAATAATATGCGTTGGAGTACATATAAAAATACACCAAGAAAAAATGCTAAATGCATTGTTATTAATCCAAACGGAGAAATTGTCAATGAAATTCCGTGCAGTGGATTCTTACATATTTATTATGGCGACAGTGAATATATGTTTGCTTTAAAGCCGGGAGAAGGGGCAATGAACGGTCTGGTGTATATAGAGAAGAGCAATATTGAGACTATAAAAGAGTGGACGCAGATTAGCAAGTCGGAGATTGAGATATATTCAGGCAGGGGAAGTGATTAGTGTGAAAAATCCTTAAATTAAAGATTTTTCACACGGCTATTTGTTTCTGAGCGAAAACAAATAGCTTTGATGGCAGATGAGAAACCGCATGCGCAGTTTTCTCATCGCCTCTTCGCGATAAATCGCTCAGAAATGAGGATTAAAATGGGTGAAGCAAAACGAATTTTCAGCAAAAAAATGTGTATTTTAATCGGCATTGCAGTTGTAGTAAATTTGGGACTGTTTCTGTATGGGGAGCTTGGCGGCAGAAGTATATCCGATATGATGTTTGCCAAAAAGCAGTATCAGGAGCTGGTTGAACGGTATCAGGGCATGGAAGCTGATAAAGCAGCAGAACAGGTGGGAACTGAATTTTCGGCAGTACGCAGATATGCAAAGCTGCTTACTGCAAAAGAAACAAAAGAGCAGGAAAATTTAAGCAGCATGCCGGGAGGCAGCAGCCAGACGCAGATTAGTGCCGAGGAACTGATGGAGCAGTCTGATGAGGCTACACGGGAAATGATTAAATATCATCAGAGCCTCACAGAAGAGCAGCAGGTGCAGCTTGAATTGCAGATGAAGGAGCTGCGCAGCAAACTGACATATCTTGCAGGATATAAAAAATCGGTTGATAATGTTTTCACAAATGCGGAAAATATGAAGAAATTCAGCATTTTTTCAAAAAAGGATTCTTACTCGTACAGCAATATTATAAGGACAGCCAAAGATTTTGAGCGTGTCAGAGATGTTGAGGTCACGCTTGACAATGATAAGGCGGCAGACGCATTTGTGCATTATAATCTGATGTATTATATTGCGGCAGGACTTATGGTTGTGATAATTTACGGGCTTTTTGATGAGCGTGAAAACGGAATGTGGCAGATTGTTCATAATACTCCGAAGGGAAGGACGGAGCTTGCGGTAAAAAGGCTTTTGCTGCTTGTCTGCGGTTCTTTTGCAATTCTGTTACTGCTGTATGCCAGTACATTTTTAATGTCTCTGGGCTTGTATGGCGGATTTTCAGACCTTGCAAATCCTGTCCAGACATTACAGGATTATGGCAAATTTACATACGCATTAAGCAAGGGCGGATATATTTTGAGGTTATTTTTTCTTTCATGGTTTGTGCTTTGCGGGCTTAGCGTTATCCTGTGGGCGCTTTTCGTGGTGTTCAGAAACAGAAATCACACATTAATCTGTACGGCGGTTTTTGTCGGAATTGAAATTCTTGTTTACCAAAAAATTGAGATACAGAGTATTTATAACGCATTTCATTATATTAATGTGGTGAGTTTCCTGAGAATAAGTGATTTATACAGCATTTATATGA
This sequence comes from Lachnospira sp., assembly GCA_017626275.1. Lineage (GTDB taxonomy): Bacteria > Bacillota > Clostridia > Lachnospirales > Lachnospiraceae > Lachnospira. The sequence continues at coordinate 7,416 of JAGAJD010000291.1, read as the reverse complement.
ACTGGGGATTTGGAACGTATGTATTTTCAGTGATGTCGGTTGTTGTATTCTCTTTGGGAATGGTTTCGGTTCTGGCGGCTGTAATTGCGACAGTACGTTATGCGGGTATGCGTCCGGAAACGAGAGTTACATGGCTTGCACGTGCGTTTGCGGTGGTACATAAACAGTATCAGAAGTTGTTTGCAAAGTATCCTGTTGTTCTAAAGGAGGTTCACAAGCTTATAATTACGGGAAAAGGTCTTTGGGCGGTAGTTTGTGTACTTATTATTGCCGTGTATTTCAGTACAAGTGGTCAGATGACATTTACAGACGCACAGAAAGAGCGGGATAAAATGTATCTTGAGCATGGAGGAGAGGATTACTCTTATATTGTGGATTATGTGGAGGAGCAGAAGGAGAATTACCGTAAAGCTGTGGAAAATATGGAAGCGGCGGCAGAGAAGTATGAGCGGGGAGAAATTGACCTTTCTGAATACAGCAGTGTTGTAAGTTCCGTGTATTATCAGAGAGCGGCGCTTAGTATGATTCAGGAATATCAGGAGAAGATTTCTTATGCGGAGCGTATAAAAGAAGAGTATGGTGTCGATATCTGGCTGGTTTCCGACAGGGGTTATGAGGAAATATTCGGACAGTATTCATCACAGAGGGAGCTTATTCTTTTGATAGCGCTTGTCACTGTGGTAATGCTTATTATATCGGAATGTATTGCAATGGAGTATCGCACCGGAATGAATATGATTGTGCATAGTGCCGGTCGCGGACGGGGATTTTTTATGTGTCAGAAGATTATTGCATGTGTTCTTGTTACGATAGGACTTACAGTCGCAGTATATGGAATTGATTATTGGAATTTGTACAAAATTTACGGAATGCCGTATTTGTCAGCACCGGCGGTCAGTCTTACATTTCTTGAGGGAACTTCAATGAAATTAGTGCTTAACACGACTATCGGCGGCTGGATTGCCATTTGTTTTGCTGCAAGAGCTGCCGTTGCGCTTGTAACTATGGCTGCTGCGGTTTTTGTTTCAAAAATAATCGGTAAAAAAGGAAACAGAAGCATTATGCCGATAGTATTGGTCGGATTGATTGCGGCAGTATGTATTCTGCATAAAGTGACAGCAGTAATTTAGGCGTTCTTGAAATGGAGGTCAGGATAGTATGGAACTTGAATTAAAGAATTTGAAAAAAACATATGGTACAGTGCAGGCATTAAAGGGAGTTTCTTACACATTTACAGCAGGAATATATGGGATTCTCGGGGCAAACGGTGCAGGAAAAAGTACTATGATTAACCTGATTACGGATAATGTAAGCAGGGACGGTACAGACGGAGGCGAAATACTTTTCGATGGAGAAGACATTTTAAAGCTTGGAAAAGATTTTCGTGCGCTTGTTGGTTATATGCCGCAGCAGCAGGGATTTTATGAGGATTTTTCACCAAAGGCATTTTTAAAATATATGGCTGAGATAAAGGGACTGAAGGGTAAAAATAACGAAGGAAAGTCTGTAAATGAGCAGATTGATGAGCTTATAGAGGTTGTGAATCTTACGCATGTTGCCTATAAGAAAATCGGAGGATTTTCAGGCGGAATGAAGCAGCGTGTACTTCTGGCACAGGCGCTTCTCGGAAATCCGAAGATTTTAATTCTTGACGAGCCGACGGCGGGACTTGACCCGAAGGAGCGAATCGGCATAAGAAATTATATTGCGGAGCTTTCAAAAGATAAGATTATTCTCTTTGCAACTCATGTGGTAAGTGATATTGAGTGTATCGCAGACCATGTGCTGCTGATTAAGAAGGGTGAGATAGTCGTGACGGGAACACCTGTTGAACTGATTGAGCAGATGCATGGAAAAGTTGCAGAGATTACGTGTACGCTTGATGATGTCGGAAAGCTTCAGGAGCAGTATAAGGTTGGAAATATACGTCAGAGGCGTAACGGGCTTGCACTTCGTCTTGTAGGCGATAAGCTTCCGGAGGAAGCGGTGAAAGTGGAAGATAATATAGATTTGGAAGATGTGTATTTGTATTACTTTGAATAAGGATTTTTATTAAAACATATTATATATGTAGTATTTTTTTTGTAAGTATGTTATATTATAAAAAATACATTAAAGTTTAATTAAATATATTGGGAGGTATTACATTAATGAGAAAAAGATTATATTTTAATCGAAAAAGTGTCTCAAAACTAAGTACGCTTGTGCTTGCAGGAATTCTTACTGTTTCAGCAGTATTTATTCAAAATCCTGTAAGCGGCTATGCAGAAAACAAAGCAGCAGGTGGTGAGCAGAATGTCAGGACAGAGATTCCTGGTACAGTATCAACAGAAAGTGAGTATAATGATTCATTCCTTTCTGTTACAGGATTTGCGTCAGGAAATGTTCATGACAGAAGCGAGTATGTTGGAACAGAGTATTACAGAGTAATTACTGATGAAAAGGAATTTCTTGATGCGATTCGTGATGCACAAAGCGGCAAAGTCAAGGTTATGGAAATTACAAAGGATATGGACTTAGGATATAAGTATCTTACAGAGTTGTTGACAAGCAGTGTCCTTAAAAATTATACCTTTGTCAGGGAATATAAAAAGCCATCGAATGACTTAACTAACGTAAATGGTGGATTTACAAATCCGCTTATGGAGAAAAGTGGCGTAACAACGATTACAGTAGGCAATATTGATGGTCTTACAATCTTTTCACCGAATGCAAGCAGTATTAAGCATACAGAACTTAAAATTACAGGTAATGATATTGTTATAAGAAATCTGCATTTTAAAGAGATGTGGCAGTGGGACGATGCCGGCGCACAGAAGGAAGTTGGCTGGTCGAATTTAAAGATTAATGGCGGCAAGAATGTATGGGTTGACCATTGTACATTTGAAATTGCTTCTGATGGAAATATCGACTTAGAAAACGGTGCGACAGGCATTACTATTTCATGGTGTAAGATTGGTGATGAAGCACTTGAAAATCCATCTGAAGATGGCTCTATTTATCAGTCTATTATGTTTATGGAAGACCGATATCAGAAAGGTGAGCTTAAACCTGCATCAAGCTTATATTATAAGATGAGAACAGGTGGCGCAACACCAGAGCAGATTATGGCATATTCAGCATACCATAAAAAATGTCACTTGAGTGGTTCCGGTGATAAGGATTTCGTGAACTATGTAAGAGGAGACGGAACGGTTGTAGAGGATGCAAACAGTAATATTAAACTTACGCTTGCATATAATCACTATGTAAATGTTGGACAACGTGTGCCAATGATTAGACAGGGTGTAGGTAATCTTATTAACTGCTATATTGATGATTCAACACATCAGACAGCGGCAGCAGCTAATCCAATATTTAAACAAGTTGGACCATATTCATTGTCACGTTGTCTGAATGCAAGAAATGGTGCTTGTATTGCCGCTGATACATGTGTATTTAACGGCATTGAAGAACCAATTGTAGGTGCTGAAGTTCAAGGTGATGATACAGGCAATATGACTGCAGTATGGGCAACAATGTTTAAGAATGTATACAATCATACTTTGATTGTTAATTCCACAGTAACAAATTCAAAGGGTACATATACAGGAAGCAGTTGGGATAATAATGGTGATAACTTATTTACAACAGGCTTCAAATATAGAGATAAGTCAACTGTTGGTAAGTGGGCATGGGCATCACATATTGTAAATGAAAGTTCATACGAGAAGAGAGACTATACGACTGACGAAGCAGCACCAATGGAATTTACATATGATGAAGATGGAACACTTCCATTTGAATATCAGGTACTTCCACTTGAAGATGTTAAGGAAGTTGTAACCGGGAAATCAGGTTCAGGTGTTATTGAGATGACAAGCACAGAGTGGCTTCAGACACAATATTTTACAGATGCAGATTACAGTGCAGTAGATGCTGCAATTAAGAAAGCGAATGCGTTAAATCCAACGGATTATGCAGATTTTTCAGGAGTTACTGCTGCAATAAATGCGGTAGAAAGAGGACTTAAATCAGATAATCAGGCAAAAGTTGACGCTATGGCAGAAGCGATTGAAAATGCAATTAATGCGCTTGCAAAACCGGGAGAGAAGAATGGCTTCTATGAAGAAAACGGTGCTAAGTATTGGTATGAAAACGGCGTAAAGCAGGGAACGCAGGGACGCGGTAAGGAAATCTACGACCCTAAGACAAACGCATGGTACTGGTTAGATTCAGTACAGGGTGGTGCAGTAGCAAAAGCTAAGGACGTATATCAGGAATCAAATGGTGGTAAATGGGTACGTTACGATGAAAATGGACTTATGGTTAAGGGCTGGGATCAAAATAAAAACGGAAAGTATTATTTCGACCCAATCACAGGAGCAATGGCTAAGGGGGTTGTAAATATTGACGGAAAAGATTACCGTTTCAATGATGTTACAGGAATTATATTAGACAAAGAGTTTGTTGTTGATGACGGAATCGAATACTGGTATGAGGACGGTATCAAGCAGGGAACGCAAGGACGTGGTAAGGAAATCTACGATCCGGCAACAAATGCATGGTACTGGTTAGACGCAGTTGACGGCGGTAAGAAAGCAACATCAAAAGATGTATATCAGGAATCATGGGCAGGTATATATGGCGATAATGGCGAATATGGCAAGTGGGTACGTTACGATGAGAACGGACACATGGTAAAGGGCTGGAACGAGCAGAACGGAAATACATATTACTTCGACATGATTACAGGAGCAATGGCTAAGGGAACAACTACTATTGACGGGAAAGTTTATACATTTGATTGGACTACAGGTATTTTACAGAAATAAGCTATAAAATAGAGACGGCGTTTTGTTGGTTTTGCTATTATTTTGAATAAATTAAAAATCCCTGTATATAATAATCTTCACAGAAGCCGATTACAGCGGCGGCTTAAGCCGTTTTAAGTGATGCGGCTATGATAATAAGGAGGAAGTTATGAAGCCGGGATATGAAAGTTCCTATGATGATTCATTTGACGAGTATATTTTTCCAGCGGTAAGAAACGGTTTTCATGGAAGAGCTTATGATGATTATGACGAGGAAGAAGATATACTGGAATATGACGAATTCGAGGAAGATGATTATTTGACAGATGATGATTATTATTCATAAATAAGCGTTTGTGAACAGTAATGATAAATATAAACATTTTATTATTTCTTTACGGCATGAATTGACGGAAAAACGAACTTGTTATATGATAGGCACAGACCGGAGTACGCAGATATCGGTACTTCGGTCTGTGTGATTTTAACAAGCTTAAACGCAGCAGTGAGAGGTGTCGATGTACGGATATGTAATAGTAAATAAGCCTGAAATGAAATTTAAAGAATATGACAGATACCGCTCATATTACTGCGGTCTGTGTGACGTATTAAAAGATAAATACGGATTTAACGGACAGATTTCAATCAGTTATGATATGACATTTTTGGTGCTTTTGCTGACCGGACTTTATGAGCCGGAGACAAAATATTATAAGACAAGATGTGTAGCGCACCCTGTTTCTAAGCATGAAGTAAGAAAAAATGAAATGACAGATTACGTTGCAGATATGAATGTGCTTATGACTTATTACAAATGCATGGACGACTGGAATGACGAGAAAAAAGTAACAAGAAGAGCGTTTGCGGGACTGTTAAAAAAACATGCGGACAAGATAAGTAAAAAGTATTCTGATAAAGCAGTTATAATAAGGCAGTCGTTAGATGGGCTTTCAAGTGCGGAGTCGGCAGGTGAAGATAATATTGATAAGGCAGCCTCTTATTTTGCTGGGCTTATGTCCGTTATGGCGGCTGTTTACGAGGACGAATGGACGCAGGAGCTTAAAAGACTTGGATATTATCTGGGAAAGTTTATTTATCTTTGTGATGCCTATGAAGATCTTGAGGGCGACATAAAAGCGGGAAGATACAATGTATTTAAAACTCACTGTATGCAGGAGGATTTTGACGGCATATGTGAGAGTATTCTTAATTCAACAATGGCAGAGTGTGCGAGAGCATTTGAAAGACTTCCTATAATACAGGAAGCTGAAATTTTAAGAAATATAATATATTCAGGTGTCTGGACAAGGTTTCAGGCAGCGAGGGAAAAAAGAAACAAGCAGTTAGAACAAAATAGGAGAGATAACAGTGGCGGATCCGTATAAGATTCTGGGAGTATCGAGAGATGCTTCAGATGATGAGATAAAAAAAGCATATAGAGCCTTAAGCAGAAAATATCACCCTGACGCAAATATAAATAATCCGAATAAAGCGCAGGCTGAGGAGATGTTTAAAACCATTCAGCAGGCGTATAACCAGATTATGAAAGAGAAAGAGAGTGGTGCGGCATATGGTCAGGGGGGCTTTGGCTATGGCGGCGGTTCTCAGAATGGAGATCCGTTTGGAGGTTTTGGCGGATTCGGAGGCTTTGGTTATGGTGGATACGGCTATGGTCAGGGCAGGCAGGATTATGCCGATAATGATACGACCGGAAGCCATTTAAAGGCCGCAGCAAATTACATAAGAAACGGCAGCTTTGATGAAGCACTCAATGTATTAAACGGAATCGAAGACAGAGATGGAAGATGGTATTTTTACAGTGCGCAGGCAAATGCCGGAAAAGGAAATCAGGCAACTGCAATAGAACATGCAAAGCGTGCCATGGCGATGGACCCTGACAATATGCAGTATCAGATGTTTTACAGGCAGCTTGTAAGCGGTGGACAGTGGTATGCCGGACAAGGCGGTTACTACGGAAGAACCTCCGCAGGAAATGATTCCTGCGGATTCTGTGTTAAGCTTTTGTTTTTAAATCTATGCTGTAATATGTTCTGTGGCAGCGGATTATGCTGCGGTGGCCCGCGTTATTATTGATATTTGGACTGCTCGCACCAGTCGTCAAGACGTTCAAACAGAATATCAAATGGGACAGAGCCCATATCAAGCACATATTTATGGAAGTCATGATTAGAAAAGGCAGAGCCTATCTGATTACGGGCTTCCTTTTTTAATTCTGAAAATCCGATCCAGCCAAGTACATATTTGCAGTAGTTTCCGGGATTGGATAGCATTTCTTTATACATTTCAGCGGCGACATCTTTTTCGGTAAATCCGAATTGCGAGATATAAGAATATACATCGCTTTCATTCCAGCCATAATAGTGAATACCGATATCACATTTTGCATAAAGACACAGTATGGTTGCATAATTTGCCTGTGCGAGCGAATTTAGCATACTGTTTCCTGTATCTGCATAGGAGTATGAATATAATTCGCAGTAGGTTGCCCACCCTTCTACATATCCGTTAGGCGATAGCAGGTAACGGATCAGGTCAGGATTGTTATTGGCAAAGTAAGTGGTCTGGTATAAATGTCCCGGATAACCTTCATGAGCCAGTGTGG
>JAGAJD010000290.1 GCA_017626275.1 Lachnospira sp. | reverse complement strand
TTCAGTGATTTAATACCTATTATCAGAAATATAATAAACAGGCAGCCAAGCACAGCATTTGTTAAAATAAATGAAGCGCCGCTCGTACTGAAAAGTTTAATGATATTCAGGTCATTAAGCACTAATATAGCCAGTCCAACGATACCACATATTAAAAATGTAATGGCAGAGGAAAGATTATCACTATATTTGTCGGCAGAGCTTTCATAAAGATTGACTTTTTTAGAGCTTTCAGAAGAATTATCCTCTGAATCCTCTAATTCATTTTCGGAGAAAATGTTCAGTAAATTTTTTGCTTTTTCAAAATCTGCCTGCGTCGTACTTACAACAAATGAGCCGCTGAGTTCGTCAGGCTCGTTTGATACATCTTCTATTCCTGAAAATGTGAGAAATTCTGCAAAGCGTGCTGCTTTATCTTCAGGAAGATATGCGACAGGTTCGTAGTTTGTTAAATTTTCCATAAATACTCCCATTCTGCCTCTTAAGGCTGTTTTGATTTCCGCATGCAATAAAACTTGCAAAAGCGGCAATTTGATTTATTATAAATCAAAAATGTGAAGAAAAAAAGAACTTGAATAAATATATTTAAAATTGCTATTATATAAACAAAAAAAATGGAGTGTGTTATGGCAGGGAGAGTTTTGATTATCACAGGAGGCTGTGTTGATTATGAGTGGGCAGCAGAATGGCTTAAACAGAGAAAGTATGAGTACTGCATTGCGGCAGACAGCGGCCTTTGCCATGCCGACAGGCTGGGAGTTAAGGTTGATTATATCCTGGGCGATTATGATTCGGTAAATAAGGAACTGCTTAACGGTTATAAAAAGGATACAAAGACAGTAACATATCCGCCGGAAAAGGATTATACAGATACGCATCTTGCAGTGCTTGAGGCGTTAAAGCGTCAGCCTGATAAAATAGATATACTTGGGGCTACCGGTACAAGATATGACCATGCGCTGACAAATATTTTTGTTATGAAACAGGCGTTGGATAAGAAAGTAGAATGTTATATTTTTGACAAATATAATAAGATATATCTTTTAAACGGAAGCCGAAGCGTAAGCAGACAGGAGCAGTACGGAAAATATTTGTCATTTATTCCGGTAACGGAGGAAGTGTTAATTACGCTTAAGGGTGTGAAATATCCGCTGGAGCATTACAGGCTTATTCAGGGCTTAAGTATCTGCCAAAGTAATGAGATAAACAGTGATACTGCACAGATTATTATTGAAAAGGGGATTGTCGTTGCGGTGGAAAGCAGGGATTGACAGAATCGTTAATTTGATTCGACAAAGTGCTTGTTTTTTGGTTAATATTGTTATAAAATAGACAATAGCTTGTTATATAATGGCAAAGAAATAATAGGAGGTCTCTAGTAATGAGTAACACAACACAGGGGTCAGCGAGAATGAGAATTGAAGCGATTCTTGATGACAACAGTTTTGTTGAAATTGGAGCAGGTGTGAAAGCCAGAGCTACGGATTTTAACATGCAGGAAAAAGATACTCCGGCAGACGGCGTTATTACCGGATACGGAGTGATTAATGGGAATCTTGTGTATGTATACAGCCAGGATTCATCAGTTTTAAGCGGATCTATCGGCGAGATGCATGCAAAGAAGATTGCAGGTCTTTATGATATGGCTATGAAGATGGGAGCACCTGTTATAGGTCTTATAGATTGTGCAGGATTAAGACTTCAGGAAGCAACAGATGCATTAAACGGATTTGGAACAATTTATAATAAGATGGCGTTATGTTCAGGTGTTGTTCCACAGATTACGGCAGTTTACGGAAACTGCGGCGGCGGACTTGCAGTTCTTTCTGAACTTTCAGATTTCACATTTGTTGAAGAAAAAAATGGTAAACTGTTTGTCAACAGCCCTAACGCTTTGGAAGGCAATAATGCTGATAAACTGGATACAGCATCAGCAGCATTTCAGGCTGAAGCGGGAACAGCAGATTTTACAGGTGATGAGGAAACTATTGCTAATGGTATCAGACAGCTTGTTTCTATGCTTCCTGCCAATAACGAGGATTCAGCTTACTCTGAATGTACAGATGATTTAAACAGAGTGTGTGCAGATATGGAAGCGGAAGCAGCAGATCCGGCACTTGCACTTGCGGATATCGCAGATGACGGATTATTCATGGAAGTAAAATCAGCATTTGCAAAGAGCATGGTAACAGGTCTTTTAAAGATTAACGGTGTGACAGTTGGTGCTGTTGCCAACAGAACAGTTATTTATGATGAGGAAGGCAAGGAAGCTGAGAAGTTCGAGCCTGTTCTTACAGTACAGGGTGCATATAAGGCAGCAGAGTTTGTTGCATTTTGTGATGCATTTGAAATTCCTGTACTTACACTTACAAATATTAAGGGCTTTGATGCAACAGTTGCGGCAGAAAAGAATATTGCCAAGGCAGCAGCTAAACTTACATACGCATTCGCTAATGCGACAGTACCTAAGGTAAATGTTATAACAGGTGAAGCTTACGGAAGCGCTTATGTGACTATGAATTCTAAGGCTATCGGTGCAGATATGACTTATGCATGGCCGGCTGCAAGCATTGGAATGATGGACGCTAATCAGGCAGCTAAGATTATGTACGCTGATGAGATTGGCAGTGCAGAAGATGTGAATGCAGTGATTTCAGAGAAGGCAGCAGCATATGCAGGATTGCAGTCAAGCGTTGAATCAGCAGCAGCAAGAGGATATGTTGATACAATTATTAATCCTGAGGATACAAGAAAGTATGTTGTAGCAGCATTTGAAATGCTCTACACAAAAAGAGAGGATCGTCCGGTTAAGAAGCATGGCACGGTCTGATTAATGAGGTGAGACAATATGAAGAAAACTAATATGAAAAGATTCTTATTGTTGTTCTGCATGTTAGCCTGCATGTTTAGTCTGACAGCCTGTGCTGATACTATCTCTTCAGATGAAGCAAAAGTAAGTGTAAAGAATATGGAAGTTGAGAGTTATTCGCAGAACATTGTAAAATGGGCGAATGATATGATTACTTATCTTGATACTACTTCAAATGAGCAGATTAAGGCAGATGCTGAAGCTGGAAAGACAATCAGTGCAGTAAACGGTCAGTTGTACATTGTCAACATGGAAGGCATGGATGTAAAGACAATAGAATTTTATAATGGCTGGACTAAGACAAGAGAGGATCTTGACTCACTTAAGTCTGTCGAATCCATTGAGGTGGAGACAAGCAAAGATACAGGAACTCTTTGTACGGTTGTTATTAATGCAGTCTATGATGAGAGAACCTGCGTTTTTGAACTCGTGATTGATGAGGATTTGAAGCTTGAAAGCGGTGCTATTAATCCTACATATACGACAGGTGAAAAGATGGTGAAGGCAGTGCTTAATACTGTAATAGGTATGGGTGTTGTATTTATTGTATTGATATTTATATCATTTATTATTTCGCTGCTTAAGTATGTAAATAAGATTGGCGCTAAGCCGGAAAAGACTTCAGAGCAGGAAATCAGCACACAGGCTGCGGCAGCTCCGGAAGTTGTTGAAGAAGATTTAACAGATGACTTAGAACTTGTAGCTGTTATTACAGCGGCAATTGCAGCTTCGGAGGGAACTTCGGCTGACGGACTTGTTGTTCGTTCTATTAAGAAAGCAGAAAGAAAAAATGGCTGGAAGTAATAGATATATACAGATTTTAATTTGATTATTTTATGCAATAGACAGCCGCTTTAAGCGGTGGAATGGAGGAAAAAATGAAAAGTTATACAATTACAGTAAATGGTACTGTATATGATGTTACAGTAGAAGAGGGAACAGGAAGCACAGCAGCACCGGCAGCAAGAGCAGCAGCGCCGAAGGCAGCTCCTAAAGCAGCACCAAAGGCAGCACCGGCAGGGGCACAGGGAGCAGTTAAGGTTACAGCTCCAATGCAGGGTAAGATTTTAAAGACAGTTGCAGCACCTGGTGCAGCAGTAAAGAAGGGTGATGTATTAATCGTTCTTGAGGCAATGAAGATGGAAAATGAAATTTGTGCACCACAGGATGGAACTGTTGCAACAGTTGAGTGTTCAGTTGGTGATTCAGTTGAAACGGGTAAAGTGTTAGTTTCAATGAACTAATGATTTATCAGAATCATTTGAACTGGAGGTTAAAAGATGGATTATATTATAGAAACACTGGGAAACCTCGTGCAGCAGACAGCATTTTTCGGTTTGACATGGGGCAACTATCTCATGGTTTTAGTTGCTTTGGGTTTCCTGTATTTAGCGATTAAAAAAGGATACGAACCTCTGCTTCTTGTACCGATTTCTTTTGGTATGCTGCTTGTCAATCTTTATCCTGACATTATGCTTGCCATTGAGGATTCCAGCAACGGAATAGGCGGTTTGTTACATTATTTCTATTTATTAGATGAGTGGAGTATTTTGCCGTCGCTTATTTTCCTTGGCGTTGGAGCAATGACAGATTTCGGTCCGTTGATTGCTAACCCTAAGAGTTTCCTTTTAGGTGCGGCAGCACAGTTTGGTATTTTTGCGGCTTACATTATGGCTATTTTTATGGGATTTCCGGACAAGGCAGCAGCAGCGATTTCAATTATCGGTGGTGCAGACGGTCCTACATCAATCTTCCTTGCAGGTAAGTTAGGACAGACGAAGTATATGGGAGCTATTGCCGTAGCAGCATATTCTTATATGTCACTTGTGCCGATTATTCAGCCGCCTATTATGAAGCTTCTGACAACAGAAGAAGAAAGAAAGATTAAGATGGAGCAGCTTCGTCCTGTATCTAAGCTTGAAAAGATTCTTTTCCCTGTTGTCGTAACATTAGTAGTTGTTATGATTCTTCCTACAACAGCACCGTTGGTAGGTATGCTTATGTTAGGTAATCTGTTTAAGGAAAGCGGTGTTGTAAAGCAGTTGGCAGAGACAGCTTCCAATGCGTTAATGTATATCGTTGTTATCATACTTGGTACATCAGTAGGTGCTACAACAAGTGCAGAAGCATTTTTGAATTGGGATACATTAAAGATTGTTGCTTTAGGACTTATTGCGTTTGCATTCGGTACGGCAGCAGGTGTTGTATTTGGTAAGATTATGTGCAAGGCAACACACGGCAAGGTAAATCCTTTAATTGGTTCTGCAGGTGTATCTGCGGTGCCTATGGCAGCCCGTGTATCACAGAAGGTTGGTGCGGAGGCAGATCCGTCTAACTTCCTGTTAATGCATGCAATGGGACCGAATGTTGCCGGAGTTATTGGTACAGCGGTAGCAGCCGGTACATTTATGGCGATGTTTGGAGTTATGTAAAATAGATTTTTAATGGAGGATATGAAAGATGGCAGAACAGGTTAAAAAGCCTTTAAAGATTACAGAAACAGTGCTGCGTGATGCTCATCAGTCTTTGATTGCTACAAGAATGACAACAGAACAGATGCTTCCAATCGTTGATAAGATGGATAAAGTAGGTTATCATTCAGTAGAGTGCTGGGGCGGTGCAACATTTGATGCTTCACTTCGTTTCTTAAAGGAAGATCCATGGGAAAGACTTCGTAAGTTGAGAGATGGATTTAAGAATACAAAGTTACAGATGTTATTCAGAGGACAGAATATTTTAGGATATAATCACTATTCAGATGATGTTGTAGAATATTTTGTTCAGAAGTCAATAGCTAATGGTATTGATATCATTCGTATATTTGACTGCTTTAACGATTTAAGAAATCTTGAGACTGCTGTAAAGGCAGCAAAGAAAGAAAAGGGACATGCTCAGATTGCTCTTTCTTATACATTGGGTGATGCTTATACGCTTGATTATTGGAAAGAAACTGCAAAGAAGATTGAGGATATGGGCGCTGACTCTATCTGTATCAAGGATATGGCAGGACTTTTACTTCCTTACAAGGCAACAGAGCTTGTACAGGCATTAAAAGAAGGTTCTTCTCTTCCAATTCAGATGCATACACATTATACATCAGGTGTTGCTTCAATGACTTATTTGAAGGCAGTAGAAGCAGGTGCAGATGTAATTGATACAGCAATGTCTCCATTCTCAATGGGAACAAGCCAGCCGGCAACAGAGGTTATGGTAGAGACTTTCAAGGGAACACCGTATGATACAGGTCTTGATCAGAATCTTCTTGCAGAAATTGCAAACTATTTCCAGCCAATGAGAGAAGAGGCATTAAAGAGCGGACTTATGAATACAAAGGTTCTCGGTGTAAATATCAAGACTCTTCTTTACCAGGTACCTGGCGGTATGTTATCAAATCTTGTATCACAGTTAAAGGATGCAGGTGCAGAAGACAAGTATCAGGCAGTACTTGAGGAGATTCCAAGAGTTCGTAAGGATTATGGTGAACCGCCTCTTGTTACACCGTCATCACAGATTGTTGGTACACAGGCTGTACTTAACGTATTACAGGGTGAACGTTACAAGATGATTACTAAGGAATCTAAGAAGGTTCTTGCAGGTGAATTTGGTCAGACTGTAAAGCCGTTTAATCCTGAGGTTCAGAAGAAAGCAATCGGAGATATGGAACCGATTACATGTCGTCCGGCAGATAAGATTGAGCCACAGTTAGAGAACTTTAAGAAGAATCCTGTTGTACAGCAGTACAAGCAGCAGGACGAGGACGTATTATCTTATGCGTTATTCCCGGCAGTAGCAGAGGAATTCTTTAAATACAGAGAAGCACAGCAGACAAAGGTTGATCCTAAAGCTGCAGATACTGAAAGCAAGAGCTATCCGGTATAAATTAATAAATGAGCAGGTATTGAATTTAAGTAAATACCTGCTTTTTTAATATTTTTATGATTTTGGCTAAAGTTTTGTTAATATGTGCCGATACATGTATAGAAGAGAGTATTTGTACATATCATGTACAGTTTGAATATAAAGTTAACGAAAGGAGGAAGTGCTATGCGAGTGGAAGAGAATACAAAGTCAGTCAGCAGATTACTTATAAATGTTGAGAAGTCAGAGAATGTCAGAATTAAAGACCGTAAAGAGAAGAAAGACAAGACAGTAAACAGCATTAATGCGTCTGCACTGAATCTTGCAGACGATCCGATTCAGAAGAAGAGAAAGCAGGCACAGTCAATGGCTTTGTCTTTAATGTCGAATGTGTTTTCAAATGAGCAGAAGATTGATAAAGATTTGCAGGAGAGACAGGAGAATATCAATAAGCTGACTAAAGAGAATGACGAATATAATGATATACTCAGTGATATTAAGGAACAGAAAGAAGCTTTAAAGGAGCAGTATGGTATAACAGATGACAGTAAAGAGCAGCAGGATTTGGAATTGTTAAGAAAAGAGCGTAATTCTATGAAAAATCTGCAGGCTGCGGGATTATCTGATGAGGAAAAATCCCGTCTTAAGGATATTCATACCAATGGACTTACAGATTATCAGAAGGCGGCTTTGCAGCTTGATGGTATTGAGAATGAATATAAAGGAAAGATTATTGAGAATCGAAAGTCTATTATAGAAGAAAATGCTGTTATACGCGGTGTTCAGATAGAACGTTTAAAGTCTCATGATATGGTTGATGCGGGTAAGCAGGGTAAGCAGATTGTAACGGCAGCCAACAAAGAAATTATGGGAATGTTGTATGAGGAAGTAAAAGAAAACCAGGATAAGAAACTGGAAGAACAGCAGGAAGCAGCCGATAAGAAGAAAGAAGAGCAGGAGGCACTTGAAAAAAGAATCGAAGCAGCTAAGCCTGATAAGGAAAAATATGCGGCTAAATTCAGTGATTTGGACGATATGTATAAGCTTGGCGATTCGCTAGAATCCGTTCGTAAACAGAATACTTCAAGCAGCACAATGCAGGATATAAAGAAGTCTTTAAGTCAGGTTATCAGTGAACTCAAGCTTACAGCAGAAGATTTAAAGGGTGCCGTAATCGATCTGAATTTGTAGTTTTAATTTTATATATAAAAAAATCGGGAGCGTATAAAAAATACACTCCCGATTTTTTTATGCTTTTATTCGTCCTTTGGAAGACTCTGCATATATTCGTGCATGGATTCTGCCACAATTTTGCTGTGTGCAACAGCTTCAACAACTGTACGTGCACCGTTTACAACATCGCCGGAAGCGAATATACCCGGTCTTGATGTATGTCCTGTTTCATCAGCGTCAAGAAGTCCCCTTGAATTGGCTTTAAGTCCCTGTGTAGTATTTACAAGGCGGTTCTGAGGTCCCTGACTGATAGAAATAATAACACTGTCTGCTTCATAGAGTTTTTCAGAGCCCTCAACATCTGTAAATGAACCGTCTTCATTTTCAATAACATCTACAAAAATCACGCCGTTATCTTTAATTTCAACCGGACGCTTATTGTATTCAAACTGCACACCTTCAAGCTGAGCATAGCTGAATTCATAGTGACTTGCGGCAACTTCTTTGGTGATAGAAAAGCATGCGAGATAACGCACACCTTTGCGGATAGCAGTTCTTGCTACGTCCATAGCGGCATTTCCGGCACCGATTACGATAACACGCTGTCCCAGACGATAGCTGTCAGGATTGTTAAGGTAGTTAATACCAAAGTGGACATTACCGAATGTCTCGCCCTTGATATGAAGCGTGTTAGGTTTCCATACACCTGTACCTACGAAAATGGCTTTATATCCGTCACGGAATAAATCATCAATTCCGATAGCACCGCCAATAGTAGTATTAGGTCTGATTTTAATTCCCTTTAATTCGAGGTGACGGTATTCAATATCGTCAAGTACGCTCTTAGGAAGACGAAATTCAGGAATACCATATCTAAGTACGCCGCCGATTTTATCCTTGCCTTCAAAGATAGTAACCTGATAACCGTATCTTGCAAGAATAATGGCGATTGTAATTCCGGCGGGACCGGAGCCGATAATTGCGACACGCATACCGTTTGACGGTGCCGGACCGTTAGTCATTTGATTTGCATAGGTTGTAGAAATATAATTCTCAATAGTTGAAAAGTGAACGGGAGCACCTTTCTTTCCGAGTACGCAATGTCCCTCGCATTGGTTTTCATGGTTGCAGACAAGACTGCACACAGTTGTCAGCGGATTATTATTAAAAAGCATCTTTCCGGCTTCATCTAACTTGTTTTCTTTTAAAAGACGTATTGCCATAGGAATATTAGTGCCGATAGGACACCCCTTCTGGCACTGGGGTACCTTGCATTGAAGACATCTGTTGGCTTCGTCCATTACATGTAATGCCATAGTAAAAAATCCTCCTCGTGGAAAAGTTATAAGCGTAAAACCACATCGTAGCTTGTACATTTACATTTTATCACGTTATTTAGTGAAAAGAAAGAAGCTTAATATATTTTTAAAGTTACTTGAAGAAAAATATATTTTGTGATAGTATAAATAATAAATAATTAAAATTATGGGAGTGGAAATGGACAGTAATAAGATTTTGTTGGTAGAAGATGATAAGGATATTGTGGATTATCTGGGAAGCTTTCTTGAAAGTGAGGGCTTCGTGGTTGAGGCGGCAGCAGGACAGAATGAAGCTATAAAATGTCTTGAGCAAAAAGAGTATGATCTTCTGTTGATTGATATTTCACTTGCAGACGGCAAC
The DNA here is from genome assembly GCA_017626275.1 of Lachnospira sp. GTDB lineage: Bacteria > Bacillota > Clostridia > Lachnospirales > Lachnospiraceae > Lachnospira. The sequence goes on along the minus strand of JAGAJD010000290.1, from coordinate 722 downwards.
GGATATGCAGTATGTGCTGCGGCAAAGCAGATAAGCACAGCGGCAGTTATATTTCTTACGGCTTCGGGCGATGAGTACAGTGTGGTTACAGGACTTGACATGGGGGCGGATGACTATATCCATAAGCCGTTCCGCCCAAGAGAATTAATTTCAAGAATCAGAAGCGTGCTAAGAAGAACAGGAAAGAGCGGTAAGATTTTAAGAGAGGGGACAATTACGGTAGATACGGTGAAGGGTATCGTGTACAAGGGGAAAGAGGAGATTGCTCTGTCAGCATTGGAGTATCGTCTGCTTTTGGTCTTTTTTAACAACAAGGGCGCTGTGCTTTCAAGAGGAAAGCTTCTTCAGGAGATATGGGACGTAGCAGGAGAATTTGTAAATGATAATACGCTTACCGTGTACATAAAGCGTCTTCGTGAAAAGATAGAAGATGACCCGGCAAAACCGCAATATATCAAGACTGTGAGGGGAGTGGGATACAGACTATGAATTATGCAAAGAAAGTTATTGTACAGATTATTATTGCAAAACATACAGGAATTAATGCACCCATCAACAAGGCCATTCCAACAGATATTGCATTTGTTTGGACAGGAATATCAATAGAAGGCATATAATCATTTAATATTAAACCGGCAGGATAACTTAAGATGTAACCTACTAAAGCATATAATACACCCGTAATAATAGCTTCCCGTTTTCTTTTATTAATATATGATACA
>JAGAJD010000289.1 GCA_017626275.1 Lachnospira sp. | reverse complement strand
TAATCTTCCGTTAAAACGTGTGTGAATACTATTCGCACAATGTAGCCCATAATGATTGCGGCTGCACGCGAAATTAAAGCGACGGACGTATTATATGCGGAATATTCGGTACGGCTTTTTTCTTTCAAGGCATGTTCTCCATTTCATAAATAGAATCCGTTTATCTCTCAAAAGAGGATTTTTTCGGAAAAATTGCTTCAAATGCGGCATTAATCTCAGTCTTTGCCGCTTCAAAATCAATCCTGTCATTAGCGTCATTTATGCAGATAACAGGCTTTTTTTGTTTCTTTATGGCAGAAACAAGCTTTCTGTTATCATCTGATACATTAAAATATTCAAAATGACGGCACACATTAAAAGGCATAAAATGGCCTGACAGCTTTTGCCATTCCCTTAGAAGATACTGATTCACATCATCGCAGTGGCGGAATTTGTGGCTGCAGGTTGTATCTAACACTTTATACTCCTTTTCCCAGAGAGTTTCATAAGTGCTTTTGCATAGCGGTGCAGGGCCGTGTGCCGTATACAGACCGGAAAAAAGCGGAAATGCAAGCTCAAGCAGATTATATCCGAAATATTTTACAGGGTATCCCGGCTTATAGTAGCTTCTCCATTGTGATTTGATGTTTTCACGCTTGTTAAAATGCTTAGACAGCACTAAAGTGTTATTTAAAAATATATGCGACATAACAGGATTAGCGGGATTGGAAACAACCGGCTGTAATGCAAGCATATCACATGGCAGATTGTTTCTAAAAAATTCCTGTGCTGTTACGGGGCGTATCAAAAATACATCGTCATTAAAATAAACAAAATTTTCCGATAAACCGGAAATACGGTGAAGATTTAATTCAATCGTATGCGAGTTAAATGTCGGAAGATATTGTTCAGGAATAAAATCTGTATGTTTTACGATTTGAAGCTTGGGGTGAGCGGTGTTTAGCCATTTAGGGATATGTCCCCAGGTGACAAAATAAATTTTATGTACCCATGAGGCACACTGCTCTACTCCCCTGAACCAGTAGCGCAGATTATCCCAGTCACGGTAACGCTCATTCCTGTTATCAGTTTGTAAACCGGAGGCTGTATATTTATTTTTCTCTTTCTGCCAGTGTTTGTCATTTCCGTCTACCCACGTAATGACAAAATCAAGAGTATTCTGCATAATTATAAACCTCCGTTAGTAAAGCGTTTTAACAAATGTAAGTGTACCAAGACCTTCATTATAAAATGTGATTTCACGTTTGTCACTGACACGTTCTAATACGCAGGACAGAATATATTCCCCGGTACATGGCAATTTAATATCACAGTTAAAGCATTGTTCTTCTTTGATTGTTATTTTTTTAACACAAGGCGAATAAAAATAAAAGCTTTCGCCCTGTGAATTATGTGCCTTGATTTTTAACCGGACTTCATCGTACAGAGCTGCAAACCCGTCGTTTCGCACATAAACCGACAGGCTGCACGGTGCTTTTTTGTCAAGTCCTGCCTTAACCAGAACCATGCAGTAGCCAAGATGTGAGCCGATATAATCATATACGCTTAAATTTCCGTAGGCAGCGGGCAGTTTAAGCGATTTCCATTTGTCAAGCACTGATAAATCATGTTGGCTGTTTAAGTAGGTTATGTGCATGGTTTTTAATGTATTTACGGCATTTATGCCATCGTTAAGTTGGTTAGGATATACAGCTTCTCCGCCGTTATATACGCCGGTACACAAATTACTTTGAAATTGAAGTTCACGGTTTCGACTCCATTTTTCAGTGTAAATATCGGAATCTGTGTCGCTATAAGTTCCGTAATCAGTGTCAGACGCTGTTATGGCGTCGTTATATAATCCTATAAGCTGTAATATATCACGATAATTGTCAGGCGAAAGTATCTTAAGTTCTGTTTCCAACTGTCTTAGCTGCATTGGAGTTCGGACTGCCATTGAAACACTGCCGCATACAGCCTCATAAAAGCTTAAAAATAATCTGGCAAGTTCTTTGCCGCTTAAGTATCTTGAGGTGTGCATTTCGCCCCAGCTTCCTATAAAAATTCCCTGTGTGGTCATGATACATGAGGAATAGCTGCGTATAATTTCGCCGAGCTGTTTTATATGTGTTTCTATTAATGAGATTGAGGCAGGCTCCCATAAAAGCCCGTTTCCCTCATCGTCGTATATAACACGAAGAATTATATCCTTTTGGTGCATTTTAAAAAAGTCAAGTATTTCACAAAAGCATGATAATGCAGCATTATCAAGAGGAAGTTTTTGATATTTTTTAATGCATACACGTACAAGAACAATACTTTCCTCAGGCTTTAAGCAATATGACAGCTCCGTAAAGTCAGGAATCTCAGGAAGAGTAAAAGGAAATATACTATACCACCCTCTTTTTGGATTGTTGCTTACGTTCTTAATATTTTTTTGCGAAATGCTGCTGTTAAATTTATTTCTTTTTTTGAATATCATTACCGTAACTCTCCGCATGTGGAACAATTTTCAAAATTTTGTGGCGTACAAGAACAGACAAAATACTGAAAAACATATGAAACATATACCATATAGGTTTTAAGCCGGAGTGCATACTTTTTCCATACTCTCTGTTATGCATAACGGCAGGTATTTCCACTATATTAAAACCTGAAAGCAGCATATTTGTAATCATATTTGCATCAGGATATTTGTCGTCAAAATTGCCGAATTTAGAGTAGCATAATGTGGCACGCCGGCTAAGTCCCTGAAGTCCTGTGGTTGGGTCCATAATTGTCCGTTTGGTTGCTGCCTTGATAATTTTTCTAAACAGCAGGTAGGCAAAATTCTTTAATGCAGAGGTCTCAAAATGCGGACTGTCGGTCAGATATCTTGAGCCTAATACAATGTCAGGATAATTTCCGTTTTCGTCAGGAGTTTTTAATGCATTGTATATTTTTAAAATATTGCCTGCATCATGCTGACCGTCAGCGTCCATCTGAATAACATAGCTGTAATTGCAGCGTATAGCATATTTGTAGCCTAACTGAAGCGCACTTCCGTAGCCGAGATTAAATACGTGTGTGACAACGGCATGGTGGCGGCGTTTAACAATCCAGTTGGTATTATCGGAGGAAGCGTCATTCATTACAAGAATATCTGCGATATCTGCAATTTCAGGCTGTTCAAGCTGGTCTAATACCTTTGGAATATTCTTTTCTTCGTTATACGCCGGAATAATAATTAATACTTTTTTTTGCATGGCATTTATCCTATTCTTATTCTAATAATTGAAAAATATATTGTAAATCTTCATAATGATTTATCTTTTTGTGAGAGGCATTGTAGGCATATTTCGCAGCAGTATCTGACTCGGTAATCAGTTTTTCTATATTTTGTGCAATACCCTCAGGTGTAAAAGGACATAAAAGTCCGTCAACTCCTGAATCAATCTGTTCCCTGTTTCCGCTGCAGTCAGAGGCAACAATCGGAAGTCCTAAAATCTGTGCCTCCTGTATTGCGATGCTCTTTCCCTCAAAACGTGTAGCATGTACATAAATGTCGGCCGCTTTATAGTATGGATAAGGATTTTCCTTTGCACCAAGAAAAATAAAGCGTTCTGAAAGTCCTGATTCATTAACCTGTCTTAAAAGAGACTGATATTCGGGACCGTCACCTACTACATACCAGTATACGGGATACCCCATTTCAACTAAAAGCTTAAGAGCCCGTATTGCATAATCGTATCCTTTTTGTGCAGTGAGACGTCCGACTGTAAGCAGACGGATTCCGGATTTCAGCGTTTCCTGCAGGGGATATGCAGCTCTTTTAAATAATTTTTCTTCATCTATAAAATTATGAAATACTTTAGTGTTGTTTTTACATTCAGGATAGACAGATAAAAATGCAGTCTTTACCTCATCCGAAACAGTAAAAATGCTGTCAAACCCTGTATAGCAGCTTAAATCCAGGTCACGTGTATATCCGGCTTTTATGTAATCTACGTGGATAAAGGCAGCTTTTTTTCTTGCATGTACATGCTGCGATACATAGTATGCTGAACCGCCTTCAAGGTAAGCCACTGCCAGATCATAGTTTTCCGAAAAATATTCCGAGCCGTCAGAAACGGTTTTCCATAATAATTTTTCAGGAAGAAGCTTCTGTCTGCGCTTAAGCGTCAGAAAAACATTTTTAAATATGTAAGGTATATTTTTAATAAATGCATTATGGTGAAAGCATTTTTTAAATATATTTGCAGTGAGCTTCTTTTTTCCCTCGGCAGTCAGAACGGAGCTGTCACAGTAATTAGTGTTTAAAAGCTTTACAAAATGCGGCAGCTCGTGAACGATCTCTCCCTGATTGCACAGTACATAAAGTGAAATATCGAATTTATCCGGGTCAAGCTGTCTTAGTAATGCAGTCAATGCAGTCTCTGCACCTGCACGTCCAAGTGTATTAATAACAAAAAGTATTTTCTTTTTCATGAATTTATTCCTATAATTCTGTTTTACTCTTTCCTGTAATCTGCTGTAATTCAGAAAGGATTCTTTCGTTTTCCTGATTCAGCAGTGAAACATGCATGGCAAGCTCCTGATTTTTCCTGCTTAGTATTGAAACATATTCAGAGAGCTTAAATAAAATTATTATTATCGCTGAAAGTATAATAAAAAGACCGACAGTTTCCGTCCGGTTAAAGCCGCTGCACCAGTCGGACAGGGCAGGAACGGCTCCAAGCAGAATCAGAATAAGCGAAAAAATACTCCAGCTAAGCATAATGCGTTCATTAAGTCGTTTGCAGGAATAAGAAATAAATGCCCCTGCAAACAAAAATATACCTAAAATAACAAAAATTATGCGTGATATTAACGGATTCATCATTTACCTCCTCTTCTGTTCAGGATAAACCTGTCCTGACGGACGTTTTCCTGTAACCTGCTTTATAATTGTTCCATTGCAGAAAATATGGCTGCTTATATTTTTTTCCAGCCACCGCAGACGAAAGTAGCCGTATGTCCAGCCGCAGAAAGCACCGAACACAAGACCTGCACCGTACCAGAGCGGCTCGGTACGGCTGCTTATTATGCTTGC
>JAGAJD010000288.1 GCA_017626275.1 Lachnospira sp. | reverse complement strand
CCAAAAACATACATATAACAATTCATTATTTTTTCGTAAACGCTCTTATTGTCAAGCGGAGTACCCGCATAAAGAATACGGTATTCATTATCATAAAAATTACATGTAACGTCACTGACCAATATCTCATTTTTCTTATAAAATGTAATGCGCTTTTTCATCATTTCACGCAAATCTGAATCGTCCTCATAATCAGGATTTTCCACCTCTAATACCAGCCGTCTTCCGTCTTTATTACAAATCTGCTGTAATTCCTTTAAAAATACCGAGCCGTATCCGCTCGTCCTCATTCCCCTTACAACGGCAAAATAGTCAAGCAGATAAATCTTTTCCGGCTGTATATTCATAAGAAATGCATATGCTGCAAGCTGACCCTGCTCAAACATTCCGTAAGCAAAATACTTTTCCTTATCATATGCATCTAATATTACATGAAGCGGTTTTACCTCTCCCTTTGGGAAATCATAAACTAAATGTTCTCCATAAATCTGTGATATTTCTTCCTTTACCAGCTTTCTTATAAGCATGGAATCTCTCATAAATCTTCTATTCCTTTCCTCAATGCCATGACAGCAGTGATTAACTCTTTAAAATCTTTGCTCTCGCCCTCAACAAAAGCATTTTTATCAAGAATCAGACATTCCTCAACACCAACATACACAAAAAATCTGTCCAAATCCTCTGTCCATTTAACAACACGATCCCACTCAAAAAACTCATTATCATTTTCTTCATCAATAACATTTATTCCGTCGCTGTCAATCTCATAGGTAAACGTGACGCCAACCATATTCCCGTATATTCTGTAATATTTTTTATAATTGCTCCTGTCCATGCCATACATACCTATATATAAAAATACGACTGTGACAGCTCCGTATAAAACGAGCAGAACATTATTCTGGCGGCTGCTTCCAAGCATATTAAAGATTAGATATCTCACAAACATCATTCCAAACAGCAGTCCAAAGAAATTATAGAAAAGCTTAAATGACCTGTACCTGTTATTTTCAAAATTGGACGCCCTCATTACTGCTTTAATATGTTCTTTTGTCATTTTAGTATTATTCTTAAGCACCATATATATGTATCCTCCGTTGTTTATGATATTTTCACCAACTATTTATATATCCTTATTGTAAATCATAATCGAAAAAGTTACAATAAAGATATGTTTTTAACAGGAGGAGTTTATGGCAACTGCATGTATTACCGGAGCAAGCTCCGGAATTGGAATGGAATTTGCGAAACAATTAGCAGCAAAAGGTTATAATTTAATTTTAATTGCAAGAAACACAAAGGCATTGGAAGAACTTGCACAAGAACTCCCATGTAAATGCAAAATTATTTCCTGCGATTTATCAAAGGAAGCACAATGTATACAATTAGCAGAACGACTTAAAAAATATAACATACACATTTTGATTAATAATGCCGGATTCGGTGATTTAAGCAGCTTTCACACTGCTGATTTAGGGAAATCGCTTGACATGATTAATGTAAATATTAAGGCACTTCATATATTAACCCGAAAGCTTCTGCCGGGATTTATAGAAAAGAACCGAGGCTACATCTTAAACGTAGCTTCAAGCGCAGGTCTGCTTCCGGGAGGTCCGTATATGTCTGCCTACTATGCCACAAAAGCTTATGTAACAAGCCTTACTTCCGCTATATACCAGGAATTAAGGGACTTAAACAGCAACGTACACATAAGTATGCTCTGTCCCGGTCCTGTTGATACCAACTTCAACACTCAGGCAAATGTTTCATTCTCACTGCCAGGCATCAGCGCCTCCTATTGCGTCTCTTACGCACTTAGGCAGATGTCAAGAGGAAAGCTTGTCATAATTCCGGGACTCACGATGAAGCTTGCCGTAAGTGCATGCCGTGTTGCTCCACGAAAGCTTGTGCTTCCGATTACGGCACATCAGCAGAAGAAAAAGGGCGTGTAAATCTCAATATCATTCATTTTTAATCAGAACCTCTAAGCTGCTCCGCTATCTCACTGATCTTACGCAATCTGTGGTTTACGCCTGACTTTCCTACAGCAGGCGTTAAAAGCCCTCCTATGTCCTTAAGATTCATGTCCGGATTTTCAAGACGAACATACGCCACCTGACGCAATCCATCACTTAAGCTTTCAAGCCCGACTGTATCTCTTATATATTCAATATCACGAATCTGCTTCACGGCAGCCTCTATCGTCTTATTAAGATTTGCAGTCTCACAGTTTACTTTTCTGTTTACATCATTACGCATACCTTTAAGAATCATAATATTAAACAATTCCATCTGTGAAACGCATGCTCCCATGAGATTCAGAACATCTGTAATGTTATTTCCTTCTTTAAGATACACAATATAATTCCGTTTCCTCTGAATAGTCTTAGCGTCCAAATTAAAAAACGCCAGCAGCTCCCGTAACTGCTCTGCGTCCTCCTCATACTCACAGACAATCTCATAATGATAAAACTTATTCGGGTCACTTATCGATCCTGCCGCTAAAAATGCTCCCCTGATAAATGCTTTTTTACAACATTCCTTCTGCACAAGCAGCGGATGTACAAATGCGGGTTCTACACGTGTAAAACGGTCATCACACCATTTTAACGTCATTAAAATCTTGGCTACATATTCCTGATTTTTTATATCAATACGAATAATTTTTTTATTTTTCCCTTCATATGAAATCATAAGATTTTTTTGTTCCATATGAAAAATAGTCTGCACAAGCTCTGTAAGCCTTTTTAAAACAACCTCATTCTCCGTTGTTATGCATATATTCATTTCACCGCCGCTTTCTCTGCGGATTTTACCGCAGAATGCCATAATCGCAGCAAATTCTGCAATCTGACAATGTCTTGCAGCGTCTTCTTTTTTTCCTAATTCTTCTTTTACTTCTGATGAAAAAGACATCTATTTCTTTCTCCTGGAATCCTTATCAATATCTCTATGTTCTACCTTACAGCCATATTCCGTGCGCTTAAGACTGTCCGCTATGGCATTGGCAAGCGTAACCGATCGATGCTTGCCACCTGTACAGCCAATTGCAATAACAAGACTGTTTTTTCCCTCCTGCACATAATTAGGCAGTAAAAATTTAATTAAATCATCAAGCTTTGCAAGAAAATCCCTCGCTGCTTTAAACCCCATCACATAATCCTGTATTGCCTTGTCATTACCTGTCATCTGCTTAAGCTCACTCACATAATAAGGGTTCGGCAGAAAACGTACATCAAACACAAGGTCTGCATCTGCCGGAATTCCATATTTAAATCCAAATGACAAAACCGTAACAAACAGATTATTATAGTTGCTTCCCTCTATAAATATTTTCTCCAGTTCCTGTTTAAATTCTCTTGTGAGAAGCTGGCTTGTGTCAATAATGT
>JAGAJD010000025.1 GCA_017626275.1 Lachnospira sp. | reverse complement strand
GAAAATACACCGGAGCGGTTAAATGAACTGTTATCGCTGCTTCTTTATCAGAAAGTCAGGATACGCAGTGTACTTCCGGGAGATTCCACAAGAATTGCAGAGGAAAGTTCGATACTTATTATGGACATTCTGGTAGAATTGGAAGATGGCAGTCTTGCCAATGTGGAGGTGCAGAAGATAGGCTACCGTTTTCCGGGACAGCGCAGTGCCTGTTATTCAGCAGATTTGCTTCTAAGGCAGTATAAAAGAGTCAAAGGTGAAAGAAAGAAGACCTTCAGTTACAAGGATATTAAATCCGTCTATACAATCGTATTTTTTGAAAAAAGCATAAAAGAATTTCATGAGTTTCCACAACATTACATACACAGATTTGAACAGCAGTCAGACAGCGGACTGTGTATGGAGCTGCTGCAGAAATATGTGTTTATTCCGCTTGACATTTTCCGTGAAAGACATCAGAATATAACTAACAAAACAGAGGCGTGGCTGACGTTTCTGAGTACAGACAGTCCGGAACAGATAATACAGCTTATAAAAAAGTATCCGCAGTTTCGGGAAATGTATGAAGAAATCTATGTCATATGCAGGAATGTCGAGAGGGTGATGGAGATGTTTTCAAAGGAATTATTGGAACTGGATAAAAACACGGTGCAGTACATGATAGATGAGATGCAGGAGACCATCGACAGCCAGAAGAATGAGTTGGAACAGAAGCAGAATGAGTTGGAAGAAAAACAGGAAACCATTGATATCCAGCAGAATAAGCTGGAAGAACAAAAGAATGAAATTGAAGCAACAAAACAGATGTTAAGTGAGGCACTGGAAAAGATTCAACAACTGGAACAAGCAAACAATTAGAAGTTTTGTGAGCGTAAGTTTATATAGTTGACAAGAAAAAAAACAAACGATATAATTGACAGCGAGTTGATTTTAGTATATAGCAGTATTTTTCGTATAAAAGCCGTTAAATGGCAGAATGAGAGGAATGTATGAAGAAAACAGCGTTAATTATGGCAGGTGGAAAGGGAGAGAGATTTTGGCCTAGAAGCCGTATCACACTTCCGAAGCAGTTTTTATCCCTGACAGACGATGGAAAGACTATGATTCAGCTTACGGTGGAAAGAATCAGTCCGCTCGTGGAGCTTGAAGATGTTTATATCGCAACAAATAAGAATTATAAGGAGCTTGTAAAACAGCAGCTTCCGGGTATCCCTGAGGAGAATATTCTTTGTGAGCCTGTAGGAAGAAATACAGCTCCGTGTATAGGTTTGGGTGCTGTTCATGTGGCGAAGAAATATGATGATGCCGTAATGATAGTGCTTCCGTCAGACCACCTTATTAAGAACAATGACATTTTTATAGAGACATTTGAAAATGCCTGTAATATAGCTGAGGAAGGGGCTAATCTTGTGACAGTCGGTATAACGCCGAACTATCCGGAGACAGGATACGGATACATCAAATATGACGCGTCTGCAAAGTCAGGTGCAGGTTACGAGGTTCAGAAGTTTGTAGAAAAACCGGATTTGGAAACTGCAAAATCATATCTTGAAGATGGAACATATCTTTGGAATTCAGGTATGTTTGTGTGGAGAGTTTCCACAATACTTGACTGCTTTAAGGCTTATATGCCTTCAACATATGAGGGACTTATGACGATTAAGGATTCTGTGGGAACATCTGAGCAGGATACTGTTCTTGAAAAAGAATTTCCAAATCTTGAATCTCAGTCGGTAGACTACGGAATAATGGAAAAGGCTGAAAATATCTATATTCTTCCGGGCAGCTTTGGTTGGGACGATGTAGGTTCATGGCTTGCAGTCGGACGAATTAAGAAAAATGATGAGAACGGCAATGTAGTAAACGGCAATGTTGTTACAGTAAATACAAAGGACTGTGTAATTGAGGGAGCAGATAAGCTTATTGCAACGGTTGGCTTAAGAGACATTGTGATAGTTGACACTAAAGATGCAACACTGGTTACTACAAAGGAAAATGCAGGTGAAATTAAGCAGGTACTTGCTAAGCTGAGAGAAAACGGCAAAAATGAATATTTATAATAAATAGGAGAGAGTATAATGAAAAATGCGTTAATTACAGGTATCACAGGCCAGGACGGTTCATATCTTGCAGAGCTTTTATTGGAAAAGGGCTATAATGTATATGGTCTTATGAGAAGAAAGAGTGTTGTTGATTATGGCAATGTAGACCACATTAAGGATAAGATTCATTTTATTTATGCAGATATGCAGGACATTGTTTCTTTAATAACAGCAATGAAGATTTCACAGGCAGATGAGGTCTATAATCTTGCAGCACAGTCATTTGTTGCAACATCTTGGGATACACCATGTACAACAGCAGATATTGATGCTATCGGTGTAACCAATATGCTTGAGGCTATAAGAACAGTAAAGCCGGAAGCAAGATTTTATCAGGCTTCTACATCTGAAATGTTTGGTAAGGTGCAGGCGATTCCGCAGGACGAGACAACACCGTTTTATCCAAGAAGTCCATACGGCGTTGCAAAGCTTTACGGACATTGGATTACAAAGAATTACAGAGAAAGCTATGATATGTATGCATGTTCAGGAATTCTTTTCAATCATGAAAGTGAGAGAAGAGGTCTTGAGTTTGTAACAAGAAAAATTACACATGCAGTTGCAAGAATTAAGCTTGGACTTCAGGAATATGTAGAACTTGGAAATCTTGACGCAAAGCGTGACTGGGGACATTCTAAGGATTATGTAAAAGCAATGTGGCTGTTATTACAGCAGGATAAGGCAGATGATTATGTAATCGCAACTAACGAAACAAGAACAGTAAGAGAGTTTGCTAAGGCAGCATTTGCGGCAGCAGGCATTGAAGTTGAGTTTGAGGGCGAGGGCGTAAACGAAATCGCAAAGGATAAGGCAACAGGCAAGGTTGTATTAAAGGTTAATCCTGAGTTCTTCAGACCGGCAGAGGTTGAGCTTTTGATTGGTAATCCTGCAAAGGCAGAAAAAGAGCTTGGCTGGAAGAGAGAAATCAGCTTCGAGGAATTAGTAGAAAGAATGGTTAAGAATGACCTTGCGATTGTAGAAAAAGAGTGTAAGGCTTCAAACTAGGAGGACATTAATGAGGGCTTTAGTTATTGGCGGTGGCGGCTTTGTAGGACCGTATCTTGTAAGACATCTTCACAATGATTTGGGATATGAAGTCAGCGTGACAAAGACAGAAAAAGAGCAGTTGCAGCTTCCTGAAGCGAAGATTTACGATTGCGATATTCTCGATAAAGCTCAGATAACAAAGGTTTTAGAGATGGTAAGACCGGACTATATTTTCCATTTGGCAGCACAGTCATCTGTGTCTGTCTCATGGAAGAATCCGGCGCTTACTATTGATGTTAATATAAAGGGCGGCATAAATGTATTGGACGCCATTAGAGAGCTGGATTATAAGCCAAGAACACTTCTTATCGGTTCAGGTGAGGAGTATGGACACATAAGGCAGGAGGACTGTCCGATTAAAGAGGATACTGTGCTTCGTCCGGGCAATATCTATGCAGCGACGAAGTCCTGTCAGAATATGCTCGGAAGCATATATGCTTCGGCATATGATATGGACGTTGTCATGGTAAGAGCCTTTAATCATATCGGACCGAATCAGACACCGATTTTTGTTGTTGCAGACTTCTGCAAACAGGTTGCGGAGATTGAAAAGGGAATAAAAGAGCCTGTAATGTATGTAGGAAACTTGAGCGCCAAGCGTGATTTTACAGATGTGCGTGACGTTGTACAGGCATATGCGATGCTTGTGAAAGAGGGCGCCAGAGGTGAGACATATAATGTCGGAACGGGACATGCTTTGGCGATACAGGAAATTCTTGACAAGATTATTTCGCTGTCGACGTCGAAGATCGAGGTACAGGTTGACCCTGATAAGCTTCGTCCGGTAGATGTTCCGATTATAGAACCGGATATTTCAAAGATTAATAAGTGTACAGGCTGGGAGCCGAAAATAAGTCTTGAACAGACATTAAAAGAAACTTTGGAATACTGGAGAAAGCAATTATAAAAAATGCTTGCTAACAGGAAAAAAATGTGATAGAATAACAAAATGTGAGCGGTATGCTCACATAGGGGCGGATTCCCGAGTGGCCAAAGGGGACAGACTGTAAATCTGCTGGCGATGCCTTCGAAGGTTCGAATCCTTCTCCGCCCACTTGTTAAAGCTTTGACTTTAACATAATATATAACTTGCCGGCGTGGCGGAATTGGCAGACGCACAGGACTTAAAATCCTGCGGGACTTATACTCCCGTACCGGTTCGACCCCGGTCGCCGGCATATAGAATATGGAAAGAGACTGTTGCAGAAGCGGCAGTCTCTTTTATTTGTTTAGAACAAAAAAGCACAGATTTCGTATAAAGTAAAAAATACTATAATATTAAGAAATGGAGATTAGAATGAAAGAACGTATTCTTACATTTACAAAGAAATGGTACAAAGACGCACTGGCGATACTGTTTATTACGGTAGCCGTAACAGCGCTTTTGACACATTTTCTTGGACTTTCAGGGCAGGATTTAACTTATCCTTTAGAGTATTATGGCGGAGATGAAACATCTGCTTTTGTATCGGCAAGGTTTGTTCAGGATTCCGGTTGGAATTTTGGTACAGACAGGATTTCTGCACCGGACGAACGGTATTATAATACGACAGATATTATTGCAGGTCTGCATAACGCCGACGTATTTTTTACAAAATTCTTTCTTATGATTACAGGCGGACAGATTGCGAAAACTGTCAATTATGTATACTTATCAGCATTTTACATGATTGCGTATGTGGCATATATTGTGCTTAGACAGCTCAGGGTGAAAGAATGGCTTTCAACGGGCGGAGCGCTTGTTTATGCATTCCTTCCGTTTATCTTTATCAGAGGTATCGGGCATATTGTTCTGTCATGCTATTATTTTGTTCCGCTGGCAGTACTTATGGCTATTTGGGTGTATGAGGACGAGCGATTTATGCTTCCCTGTAAGAACTTTTTCCGATATAAAAGGAATTATGCCGGACTTGTAATGGCAGCACTGGCTGCATGCGAGGGTATAGGCTATTGGCAGATATTTGCCTGCTTTTTTATAATGGTTTCGATGCTTGTGGGACTTATCCGAACAAAAGACTGGAAGTTCTTAAAGCGTGGTATTACAAGCATTTTAAGCGTTGTATTTTTTGTAATTATAAATGTTATTCCTGAAATTATAAAAATTCTTGGAGGCGGAACGGGTCTTGAGGGAAGAATCAGAAGTATGGCAGATGCGGAAACATACGGATTAAAGATTGTGCAGTTATGTCTGCCG
>JAGAJD010000287.1 GCA_017626275.1 Lachnospira sp. | reverse complement strand
CCGCAGTTTAACATTTCTTCACGGTGAAACCAAGGGTATCCTCCGAATACTTCGTCAGCACATTCGCCTGTTAATACTACCTTGTGTGTTTTGCTGACTTCCTCGCAGAAGTAAGACAGAGATGAGTCAATATCTGCCATGCACGGCAGGTCGTGGGCTTTTACGGAGCGCAGCAGATAGTCAGCCTGCGTAAGGTTGGTACATTCGAGGTAGGTGTGATGGCTGTTAAGATATTCAACCATTTTTGCGGCAAATGGTTTATCCTGCGATGGCTGGAAGCTGTTTGATTTGAAATAAGCTTCGTTGTCTTTAAAGTCAAAGGAAAATGTTTTTAACTGCATACCTGACTTTTTAAGCTCGTTTGAGCAGATTGACGACACAAGGCTTGAGTCGATTCCGCCGGAGAGGAAAGTACATATAGGAACATCGGAAACCATTTGTCGTTTAATGGCGTCTGTCACGAGAAATCTTGTTTTTTGGATTGTGGTATCGTAAGAATCCGTATGCGGTCGTGACTGCAGATGATAATAAACGGTGCTGTGTCTGCCGAAGCGTGAAACTGTCATATAAGTTCCGGGAAGCAGTTCGTAAAAGTTTTTGTATACACCGCTGCCCGGTGTTCTTGCGGGACCCAGCGAAAAGATTTCGTTCATGCCGTCAGAATCTACGACTGCCTGTACTCCGGGATAAGACAGAAGCCCTTTTAATTCGGAAGCAAAAAGAAAAGTATTTCCGGTATTTGTATAAAAAAGAGGTTTGACACCGAAATAATCTCTGTACAGCGTCAGTGTTTCATGCAGTTCGTCATAAATCGCAAGTGCAAAGATTCCATCAACCTTTTTGATAAATTCAGGGCCGAATTCAAGAAAACATAATAACAGCACCTCCGTATCCGATGAGGTTTTAGGTCTGACGCTGCGCCCTGCAAGAAGCTTTCTTAATTCGTCTGTGTTATAGACTTCACCGTTGTATACAATGTGATAATTGTAATCTGAATAAGTTTTGGTCATGGGCTGTGCTCCGCCGGCAGGGTCGATAATCGCAAGTCTTGTGTGGCTTAAGCCGCATTTGTCAGTGAGTATAATACCGAAACCGTCAGGCCCCCGGTGTTTCAGCGTGCGTCCCATTTTTCTAAGAAGTGTTTCATAATATTCTTTATTGGATTGAAAAGCTGCATTAGCGTCAAAAAATCCTGCAATTCCGCACATAGTTCTCCTCTATGATGTGATACGGTTTTTATATATGTATGATATAAGCAGTAAAAATAATACGAAAGAATAAACTTTTTCAAAATATGTTTCTGATATTGAAATGTATATTGCGGCAGTGGTAGAATTAGGTAGCTGTATTGTAATAAACAGGTAAAAAGAAGATGAAGAAAGAGGATTAAGATATGGCGAAATCAACACTGTGGGTTATCGGTGACTCAACATTAAGCAGTTTTGAGGATAAATATTACTACCCTAGGTATGGATACGGTACAAAGCTGTCAGAGTATCTTGATAACGAAATAGAAGTTGTAAATATTGCGCTTTCCGGACGAAGCAGTAAAAGCTATACGACAGAGCCGCAGTACAAACAGCTTTTGGAGGGAATGAAGAAAGGAGAGTTCCTGCTTATAGGTTTTGGACATAATGACGAAAAGACGGAGCAGGAAAGATTTACGGCGGCAGACGGAGATTATAAGACTGAAGGCTCATTTGCGGCATCTTTATATGATAATTATATTAAACCGGCGGATAATGCCGGCTGTCAGGTGATTTTGTGTACTCCTATTGTAAGAAGAAGTGCAAATGGAATATGGAAAAATCAGGAGCTGCATATTACAGACTTGGCAGGGGGATTTCCGGGAGGCAATTACCCGGAAGCAGTCAGAAGACTGGGAAAGGATTTAGGACTTCCTGTCGTTGATATGACTGAAATTACAAGAAAGCTTTATGAGAAGCTGGGACACGAACAGACACTGTATCTTCATGCATGGCCTTCAAATAAGGAGATTAGCGTTGACAATACGCATACTAATATATGGGGTGCAAGGGTAAATGCATGTAATGTATTAAAGGAGGTTAAGCGTCTCGGCGTTGCAGGACTTGCAGAGCATATTGCTGACGCTGATATTGAGGACGCATTAAACCGCGATAAATATCTCGTATCAAATCCTGACTATGTACCTGTTGTTTATACTTCTGACTTGAAAAAGAGTGCAATGTGGGAGGATGCGGCAGGCTTTTCGGGTACTGTTTTTGGCGATGTTTTAGAGGCTCCGTCAAAAGAAAACTTTACACTGGAGCCATGTGGTGAAAATGGCGTACATATTGCAGTCAGAAACAGTTTCGGTAAGATTGCCGGAGTTTCAGACGGTATTGCCATGTATTATAAAAAGCTGCCTGTCGGAACGGATTTCGTATTGAGGGCAAAAGCTACAATAAATGATTATTTTTCCAATGATCAGGTTTCATTTGGATTAATGGTGCGCGATGATATGTATATTGATAATGTGACAGCCGATATTCTTGGTGATTATGTGGCGGCGGCACCTCTTATGCTTACGCACGGTGCAGAGTGTTGGAACTGCTTTGCAAGAAAGAGCGGAGAGCTTACGCAGGGCGGAACATGTACCAGAAAGTACAGTCCGGGAGATGTTGTGCAGCTTCAGATTGAAAGCACATCGGACGGATATGCATGTACATTCGGAGATGAACGCACGATTACGGGCGGCTTTGATTTCCGCCTGACGGCAGTTGATCCTGAAAATGTGTATGTTGGAATGTTTGTTGCAAGGAATGCTGATATTACATTTGAAAATATTGAACTTATAACTAAATGATATAAGAGGCGATAGGAAAGGAAAGAAAATGAGAACATTTGCAAAATCTTCAAAGCTTGATAATGTATGTTATGATATAAGAGGACCTGTTATGGACGAAGCAAACCGCATGATTGAGGAGGGTATCGATATTTTGAAACTTAATATCGGCAATCCTGCTCCGTTTGGTTTTGAAGCACCGAAGGAGCTGCTTTGTGAGCTTGAAGGCAATCTTAAAAGCACAGAAGGGTATTCTGATTCTAAGGGGCTGTTAAAGTCGAGAGAGGCAATCGCCGCATACTGTAAGAAAAAGAATATCCCGAATGTGAGTGCGCAGGACGTGTACACGGGACATGGCGTCAGTGAGCTTATTACGCTTTCCATGAACGGTCTTTTGGACAATGGCGATGAGGTGCTTGTTCCGTCGCCTGATTATCCTCTTTGGACGGCTTCAGTAACGCTTGCGGGAGGAAAAGCCGTACACTATATTTGCGATGAACAGTCGGGCTGGTATCCGGATATAGCGGATATGAGAAAGAAGATAACAGATAAGACGAAAGGAATTGTAATTATTAATCCTAATAATCCGACGGGAGCGCTGTACCCTAAAGAAATTCTGGAGCAGATTGTGGAGCTGGCAAGAGAATTTGAACTGCTGATTTTTGCAGATGAGATATATGACAG
The DNA here is from genome assembly GCA_017626275.1 of Lachnospira sp. Taxonomy (GTDB): domain Bacteria; phylum Bacillota; class Clostridia; order Lachnospirales; family Lachnospiraceae; genus Lachnospira. The sequence continues at coordinate 2,253 of JAGAJD010000287.1, read as the reverse complement.
GCTTGTTATGGACGGAAAGAAGCATATTTCGATTGCGTCTCTGGCACCGGATTTATGTGTAATCAGCTTTAACGGTCTGTCAAAGTCACATTTGATAGCCGGATACCGCTGCGGCTGGATGTGTATTAGTGGTGATAAGTCGAAGGCGAAGGGGTATATTGAGGGAATTAATCTGCTTTCTTCAATGCGTCTGTGTGCCAATGTTCCTGCGCAGTCAGTAATTCCGAAGGCATTGGAGCTGCTTGATTCGACAGATGAGCTGCTTGTTCCGGGAGGAAGAGTTTATGAGCAGAGAGAGTATATTTATAATGCGTTAAATGATATTCCGGGAATCAGTGCAGTTAAGCCGGAAGCAGCATTTTACATATTCCCGAAGATGGACATAAAAAAGTTTCATATTCTTGATGATGAGAAATTTGCACTGGATTTCTTAAAGGAAAAGAAGATTCTTGTCACGCATGGCGGCGGTTTCCACTGGAATGAGCCGGATCATTTCAGAATTGTATATTTGCCGGATATAGAAGTGCTTAAAGAATCATGCACGAGAATGAGAGATTTTTTTGAATCGTACATACAGAGATAAAAATATATACAGACAGAGGTGAGTGGAAAATGTTTCGTAAGCTAAGGATTGAAGCGGAGAAGGAAAATGGGGTTGGAAGTTCGCTGATGTTTGACAACAGGGCGCTTTTTGCACTGCTGTTTCCGATTATTATAGAACAGATTTTAAATTCTTTTATGGGAATGGCTGACACTATGATGGTCAGCAATGTGGGAAGTGCTGCGATATCTGCGGTATCGCTTGTGGATTCTATTAATATGCTTGTTATACAGGTGTTTTCTGCTATGGCGGCGGGTGCGGCAATAGTGTGTTCGCGTTTTATCGGTGCAAGAGACAAAGAGGGCTGTAACAGGGCGGCAAAGCAGGTTGTTCTTACTGTTTTTGTGATTTCAGTGAGTATTACGGTGTTGGGGCTTTTGTTTCGTAAACCACTTTTACATATTGTGTTTGGTGAAGTTGAAGAAGCAGTTATGAGTAATTCTATGATATATTTTCTTATTACTGTGCTTTCTTATCCATTTCTTGCATTGTTTAACGCAGGTGCGGCATTTTTCCGCGCGCAGGGTAATGCCAAGCTGCCGATGATTGTTTCGGTGATATCAAATGTTATTAATATTGCCGGAAATGCTGTACTTATTTTTGTGTTTAATATGGGAGTGGCAGGTGCGGCACTGTCCACACTGTTCTCAAGAGCGTTTTGCATGATTGTTATATTTTATCTGTTAAGAAAGCCGAAACAGGAGATTGTGCTTACAAATTATTTGAGTATCAGACCTGAAATGTCGCTTATTAAGCAGATTCTTGCAATAAGTGTTCCGTCGGGCGTTGAAAACGGAATGTTTCAGTTTGGAAAGCTGGCAATTCAGTCTACGGTGTCAACTATGGGAACTGCTGCAATCGCAGCACAGGCAATGACTAATATTCTTGAAAATGTAAACGGTGTTGTGGGCGTAGGAACGGGAATCGGCTTGATGACTGTTATAGGTCAGTGTATAGGAGCAAAAAGATATAAGGAAGCCAAATATTATATGCTTAAGCTGACTGTAATTGCAGAGATTGGATTAACTCTCTCATGTCTTTTTGTCTACGCCATTGCTCGTCCTGTAACTGTGCTTGGCGGAATGGAGCCGGAAAGCGCAGAGCTTTGTATTTATATGGTTGGTGCAATCACGATTGCGAAGCCGCTTGTATGGGTGCTTTCTTTTGTTCCGGCATACGGAATGAGAGCGGCAGGAGATGTCAGATTCTCAATGCTTGTATCGGTATGTACCATGTGGTGCTGCCGTGTGGCATTGTGTATCTGGCTTGTGCATACATTCTCAATGGGACCAATGGCAGTATGGTACGGAATGTTCGCCGACTGGACATTAAGAGCTTTCATATTCAGCGGAAGATTCTTAAGCGGCAGGTGGATACAGGTGAAGCGTGCATAATATTCATGAGTGTTTGAGTCTATTATCTTTCATATTGCCATATCTTATATGACCTAAGACTTATATGAAACGGTGAAATGCACCGTTTAACGAACAAATTTCCGTTTGTGTACGCTGATGGCGGACATTCCTGTCCGACAAAAGCGTACACAGGCGGAAATTTGTACTTTAACCGGTGTGTGAATGTTTCATATAAGTCTTAGGTCTTTAAAGATGCTGCAATATGAAAAATGTATAAACTCAACCTCAAATTTATTG
>JAGAJD010000286.1 GCA_017626275.1 Lachnospira sp. | reverse complement strand
GCCAAAGCTTGAAAGTCATGATGTTTATTCTACAGATAAAAAGTTGTATGCAGTAAGCTTTATAAAATGTGACTCGGATAATATAAATATAAATTGTCAAAGTGATAAAGAATTTAAATTCTATATTGACGGTGAGTATGCTTTTGGTGGCATAGAAAAGGCGGAAAAAAGCCTTAATATCAAAAGCGGAGAACACAAAATTTCAGTTGAATTTGAGGAAGCTCCGTCAAAGTTTGATGTGTCATTAAATGACGGAGAAGTTTTCCTGCCTGATTACATTCACGGAGTCCGCGGTAAGTTCTTGTATATCGAAACTGATGATGAGAGAGCAAGAAACGGCTTTGATGAGTTTTTGCTTTACGGAACAGAAAACAAGGAATATTTTAAATGCGGTAAAAATTCTTATGTTCGTCCTGTTCTTGAAAGACCTATATTCGGAAAAAGTAATTACCCGATAGGTGTTGTACTTTATGGTCTTTTAATGGCCGGAAAAACACTTAATGACACTACAATGATGGAGTATGCGCATAATCATCTTCTTCGCTGCTGTCTGATAAAGGATTATTCAGAATGGGATTGCGAAAAATATGGTTCAGCCTGCGTCAATCATCAGCTTTTAAACCTGTCTGCACTTGATGACTGCGGTTCCTTTACATCAGCGATACTTGAGGACTACCTGAACTTTACAGGTGATGACAGAGTGCTACCAATGGTTGATTACGTTGGAGATTATATAAGATTCAAACAGGAACGACTGGAAAATGGAGCATTTTTCAGAGAAAAGAAAGGTGAGTTCCACCAGTATACAGTCTGGGCAGACGATTTGTATATGGGAACCTTGTTTCTAATGAGATACTCTGTTTTAAAGAATGACAGTTCCATTTTAGATGATGCGGTGAATCACTTTATACAGTTTAAGAAGCTTCTGTTCATGGAGGACAGTAAGCTGATGAGCCACGTGTATAATTTAACATATAAAAAACAGACAGGTGTTCCTTGGGGACGAGGCAATGGCTGGGCGTTGTTTTCATTGTCCGAACTATTAAAATTCCTCCCAAAGGACCACAAGAACTATGAGGAAATAAAAACCTTCTTTACTGAACTTTCTGAAGGATTCTTAAATGTAATGGATAGTGACGGTATGTGTCATCAGGTAATTGACGATATTGAATCCTATGGTGAAGCATCATCTACTGCAATGTGTGCCGCATCATTTGCACGAGGCGTAATGATGGGAATTTTACCTGCTGAGAAGTACGCTGTTGCGGCAAGAAAAGCAATAGATGCACTGAAGAAATATTGTATTGATGAGGACGGAAATATTTACGGTGTGTGCATAGGCTCAGGATATTCCTTTACGAGAGAATACTATAAGTATAATTTAAGATGGAATATCAATGATACGCATGGAACCGGAATTGTTCTTATAGCAAATGAAGAGGTTTATAAAATGGAGAAAACACTGAACTAAATATAGTTTAGGAATATCTAAATCAGAAAAGGAGAATAAAACAGTGAAATACGGTTTTTTTGATGACAATAAAAGAGAATATGTGATAAATACACCAAGAACTCCTTTGCCTTGGATAAATTATCTTGGAACAAACGGTTTCTTTTCGCTGATTTCCAATACTGCAGGAGGCTATTGTTTTTATCGTGATGCAAAGCACAGAAGAATACTTCGCTACCGATATAACAATGTTCCGGCTGATAACGGAGGCAGATATTTTTACATAAATGACGGTACAGAGTCCTGGACTCCTTCATATATGCCAATGAAGAAGAAGCTTGATTTTTATGAGTGCCGTCACGGAATGGGATATACTAAAATTACAGGTGAAAAAAATGGAATCAAGACAGAAGAAACATTTTTCGTCCCTGTAAATGATAATTGTGAAATTCACAGAGTAAAGCTTACAAATACATCAGGTGATGTAAAGAACTTCAAGCTGTTTTCTTTTGTTGAGTTCTGTTTGTGGAACGCACAGGACGATATGCTAAACTACCAGAGAAACTTAAATACTGCTGAAGTTGAAATTGAGGGTTCGACTCTATATCACAAGACAGAGTACAGAGAAAGAAGAAATCACTATGCGTTTTACAGCGTAAACGCAGAGATTGACGGATTTGAAACAGACAGAGACACATTCCTTGGCGCATTTAACGGCTTTGATACACCGGACAGTGTAATTGAGGGTAAAGCAAAGAATTCTGTCGCATCAGGCTGGTATCCTATTGCGTCACATATGCTGAATGTTACACTAAAAGCAGGTGAAGAAAAGGAATTTATCTTTGTTCTTGGATATATTGAAAATGAGCAGGAAAAGAAGTTTGCGAGCCTTGATGTTATAAATAAGGACAAGGCACACGAAATGATTGCAAGGTACAATACAACAGAGCTTTGCGATAAAGCATTTGCCGAGCTTAATGAGTATTGGGATAAGCTTCTTTCGGTTTATACAATAAAATCAGATGATGAAAAGCTTGACAGAATGGTAAATATATGGAATCCGTATCAGTGTATGGTAACCTTCAATATGTCAAGAAGTGCTTCGTATTATGAATCAGGCATTGGCAGAGGTATGGGTTTCAGAGACTCAAATCAGGACCTGCTTGGATTTGTTCACCAGATACCGGAAAGAGCAAGAGAGCGAATTATAGATATTGCTTCAACACAGTTTGAAGACGGAAGTGCATATCATCAGTATCAGCCTCTTACAAAAAGAGGTAATAATGAGATAGGCTCAGGCTTCAATGATGACCCGTTATGGCTGATTCTCGGAACATGCGCATACATAAAAGAAACCGGCGATTTTTCTATTCTTGATGAGCAGGTGCCTTTTGATAATGATATGAATAATACAGACACCTTGCTTGGACACTTAGACCGCTCCTTTGCTCATGTTACAAACAATTTAGGACCTCACGGACTTCCGCTTATCGGACGAGCAGACTGGAACGATTGTCTTAACCTGAACTGTTTTTCTACAGAGCCTGATGAATCCTTCCAGACCTATGGTACTGCTGAAGGAAAGGTTGCAGAGTCTGTTATGATTGCAGGAATGTTTGTGTTTATAGGCGAACAATTCCAAGACCTTTATAAAACCCTTGGAAACGAAAAGAAAGCAGAAGAGATTAAAACCGAAATCAATAAAATGACAGATGCGGTAAATCGTCATGCATGGGACGGCGAATGGTTCTTAAGAGCATACGATGCTTTGGGAAATAAAGTTGGTTCAAAGGAATGTGAGGACGGAAAAATCTTTATCGAATCAAACGGATTCTGTGTAATGGCAGGTATCGGCAAAGATGACGGAAAAGCACAAAAATCCCTTGACAGTGTGGAAAAGTACTTAGAATGTGACTATGGTATAGTGTTGAACTACCCACCATATTCCGTTTATCACACAGAGCTTGGAGAAATTTCTTCATATCCGCCGGGATATAAAGAAAATGCGGGAATTTTCTGTCATAACAATCCGTGGATTATTATAGCGGAAACTGTAATGGGAAATAAAGACAGAGCCTTCAAACTGTATAAAAAGATTGCGCCTTCATATCTTGAAGACATTTCTGATATACACGCAACAGAACCTTACGTATATTCACAAATGATAGCAGGTCGAGATGCTGTAAGAGCAGGACAAGCAAAGAATTCTTGGCTGACAGGTACGGCTGCATGGAACTATTATGCCATTTCCCAGTATATTCTGGGTATACGCCCTGAGTTTAATGGCCTGAGGATTGAGCCTTGTATCAGTAAGGATATAAATACCCTTACAATCAAGCGTAAGTTCAGAGGTACAGAGTATGTTATAACAATAAACAATAATACAGGCAAAAATGAAATTATTGAAGACGGTAAGCTACTGGAAGGCAATATTGTGCTTTCAGATAAGCCGGTTTGCAATGTGGAGGTTAATATATAAATATCCGGGTGGTGGATATAAAGATTAAAGGAGATAGTCCATATGAAATATATTATCAGGGATTATCCTGACATAAAAAGAACAGTTGAAAATATGACAACCGAAGAGCTTATATGTGCGGTTGTTTGTCCGGATATGGCAGATGATAAGCCTTCAGTGTATAGAAATACAGGCGCAGTGTTTTTTCATCCGAACAATGATGGAGTACTAAAGGAGCGTATCGGTGCGGTTAATGATGGCAGAGAAAATCCGGCTTTGGTTGTTGCAGATGTT